>NZ_LN879430.1:2205000-2327500 GCF_900070325.1 Herbinix luporum | reverse complement strand
AGTAATAGTAGACCCGAAACCGGGTGATCTACCCATGTCCAGGTTGAAGCCGCCGTAAAAGGCGGTGGAGGACCGAACACACATCCGTTGAAAAGGGTGGTGATGAGGTGTGGGTAGGGGTGAAATTCCAATCGAACCCGGAGATAGCTGGTTCTCCTCGAAATAGCTTTAGGGCTAGCCTCGATTATGATTAACGGAGGTAGAGCACTGAATTGCCTAGGGGGCGTCAAAGCTTACCGAAGCATATCAAACTCCGAATGCCGTATAATTAAAGATCGGGAGTCAGACTATACGAGATAAGTTGGATAGTCAAAAGGGAAAGAGCCCAGACCACCGGCTAAGGTCCCCAAGTGCGTGTTAAGTGGAAAAGGATGTGGGATTTCGAAGACAACTAGGATGTTGGCTTAGAAGCAGCCATACATTCAAAGAGTGCGTAATAGCTCACTAGTCGAGAGGTCCTGCGCCGAAAATGTCCGGGGCTAAAACACGCCACCGAAGCTGTGGAACCATAATTATATGGTTGGTAGAGGAGCATTCTTAATGCGACGAAGCTGTACCGAAAGGAGCAGTGGAGTATTAAGAAGAGAGAATGCCGGAATGAGTAGCGAGATAGAAGTGAGAATCTTCTAGGCCGAATATCTAAGGTTTCCAGGGTAAAGCTGATCTGCCCTGGGTAAGTCGGGACCTAAGGCGAGGCTGAAAAGCGTAGCCGATGGATAACAGGTTGAAATTCCTGTACCTCATACAAACAGAACTGTGGGGACACGGAAGGGTAGGAAGAGCCGGGAATGGAAAGACCGGTTCAAGCACAAAGGCTAGCCTGGGAGGCAAATCCCTCAGGCGTTGCTAAAGTGTGAAGAGGAGCGAACATAAAGTAGCGAAGCTTCCGAACCCATGCCGTCGAGAAAAGCCGCTATAGCTTTGTATGAGCCCGTACCGTAAACCGACACAGGTGGATGAGGAGAGAATCCTAAGGCCGACGGGAGAAGCATTGTTAAGGAACTCGGCAAAATGGCCCCGTAACTTCGGGAGAAGGGGCGCCTGGGCAACCAGGCCGCAGAGAAATGGCCCAAGCAACTGTTTAGCAAAAACATAGGTCTATGCAAAACCGAAAGGTGAAGTATATGGGCTGACGCCTGCCCGGTGCTGGAAGGTTAAGGGGAGAGGTTAGCCGCAAGGCGAAGCTTTGAACTTAAGCCCCAGTAAACGGCGGCCGTAACTATAACGGTCCTAAGGTAGCGAAATTCCTTGTCGGGTAAGTTCCGACCCGCACGAAAGGCGTAATGATTTGGGCACTGTCTCGACAATGCACCCGGTGAAATTGAAATACCAGTGAAGATGCTGGTTACCCGCGCCAGGACGGAAAGACCCCATGGAGCTTTACTCTAGCTTGATACTGGGACTCGGTAATGCATGCACAGGATAGGTGGGAGGCTATGAAGCGACAACTCCGGTTGTCGTGGAGCCGCTGTTGGGATACCACCCTTGTGTTACTGGGTTTCTAACACGCGGCCGTGATCCGGCCGGTGGACAATGTCAGGTGGGGAGTTTGACTGGGGCGGTCGCCTCCGAAAGGGTATCGGAGGCGCTCAAAGGTTCCCTCAGAATGGTTGGAAACCATTCGCAGAGTGTAAAGGCATAAGGGAGCTTGACTGTGACACCGACGGGTGGAGCAGGTACGAAAGTAGGACTTAGTGATCCGGTGGTATAAAGTGGGATTGCCATCGCTCAACGGATAAAAGCTACCCTGGGGATAACAGGCTTATCACTCCCAAGAGTTCACATCGACGGAGTGGTTTGGCACCTCGATGTCGGCTCATCGCATCCTGGGGCTGTAGCAGGTCCCAAGGGTTGGGCTGTTCGCCCATTAAAGCGGTACGCGAGCTGGGTTCAGAACGTCGTGAGACAGTTCGGTCCCTATCCGGCGTGGGCGCAGGATATTTGAGAGGATCTGACCTTAGTACGAGAGGACCGGGTTGGACAAACCGCTGGTGTATCGGTTGTACTACCAAGTGCATGGCCGAGTAGCCAAGTTTGGCAGGGATAAACGCTGAAGGCATCTAAGCGTGAAGCCTCCCTCAAGATAAGATATCCCATTGCAATAAGCAAGTAAGACCCCTTGAAGACCACAAGGTAGATAGGACAGAGGTGGAAGTGTGGTAACACATGTAGCTGACTGTTACTAATAGGTCGAGGGCTTGACCTAAATAGGTTTTTACAGATATGGATGAAATCATTTTCATGTGTAGTATTTTGTCAATATATTTATTTAAAAATATAATATAATCCTCGATAGCTCAATGGTAGAGCACACGGCTGTTAACCGTGGGGTTGTAGGTTCGAGCCCTACTCGGGGAGTTTATAAGACAATGGATATTTGCTATAAATATTAGACAAACTAAAAAATATAGATAAATATTAGTTGACAAATGCAAGTACATTGTGTTATAATAAGTGATGCGGCTCCATGGTCAAGTGGTTAAGACACCGCCCTTTCACGGCGGTAACAGGGGTTCAAATCCCCTTGGAGTCATTCTTTTGTTTAAATATTCGGGTGTTTGGACCTTTAGCTCAGTTGGTTAGAGCAACCGGCTCATAACCGGTCGGTCCGGGGTTCAAGTCCCTGAAGGTCCACTTAGTTTAGGCCCAGTGGCTCAGTTGGTTAGAGCGCCGCCCTGTCACGGCGGAGGTCGAGAGTTCGAGTCTCTTCTGGGTCGCTCTTTTTATCTAAAACTATTGATAATTTGATCTAACTTTACAAATACTAATTGGGATCTTAGCTCAGCTGGGAGAGCACCTGCCTTACAAGCAGGGGGTCATAGGTTCGAGCCCTATAGGTCCCATTAATGCCGGCGTGGCGGAACAGGCAGACGCACAGGACTTAAAATCCTGCGGGACTCAACCTCCCGTACCGGTTCGATTCCGGTCGCCGGCATTGTTTTAATTTATATGTGTGCTTAGCTCAGCTGGATAGAGCGTCTGGCTACGGACCAGAAGGTCAGGGGTTCGAATCCTCTAGCACACGATCATATAGTGGAATAAGTACATGTGATTGCATTCAAGAAAATTGTTTGCAATCACATTTTTTTGTTTTTTAATTTATTCTTAATTTACCAAATATCATAAATATGTTAAAATGAGACAAAGGAGGCTTATATGAATAAAAAAGAATTTCTTGATATCCTCAGACAGTCTTTAGAGGGGGAAATAGATAATAGAGTTATAGAACAGAGTATCAGGTTTTATAGTGAATATATAAGTTCACAAGAGGATAAAAGCGAAGAAGAAGTAATAAAGGAAATTGGTGATCCGAGACTGATAGCAAAGACAATAATAGAAAGTGAAAAAAATTCAACTAATAATTACAGTAATTATAATAGTAATAGATATGATAGTAATTATAGCAGGTATGAAAATGATACTAATAGGAATATAAAATATTATCATTTAAAGTGGTACCATAAGGCCTTAGGTATATTTATTCTCTTTATGCTTTTGTTTTTCATAATTCGAATCGGTTGGATTATGATTAGAATGTTATTTTTATTTTTACCATTATTAATTATTATTGCTGTATTATGGGCTATTTTTAAAAAGCAATAAACCTAGCAATAAGGTGTATGTATATATAATTTTATTATAACAATAAGAAACGACCGCAAGGGGGAGCCAAGCGGTCGTTTCGATGAGGGGAGTATAAATAATTAATAAGGGGTTATAAGTGCTCAGAAGCTTAGTCTGAGCACTTTATTATTATAGTATATAAATGTCTATAATGCAAGGTTTAAATAAAGACATATTATATCAAAAATTTAATGATTTTTTATAAAAAATGACAAAAATGACAATATTCCACAGAAAATAAAGTGCATATTTCTATTAAAAAAACAAATAATAATATTTGCAATAGCAATTTAGATTTTATATAGGAGGCCAGCTATGAACAATAATCAAACATCCAATGTAAGAAATACTACAAACAATACACAAAACAATAGCAGAAATGCTAACAACACTAACAGTAGAAATGCTAATAATACCAACAGCAGAAATGCAAGTAATGCCAATAATACAAGAAACGCCAATAATACTAACAATGTTCGAAATGCAAACAATACAAACAATACAAGTAACACAAGAACATCTAATTACACAGGATCTAATAGCACAGGAACCAGATGTAATGTAAGAAATAATTCAAGTAGATTTAGAAATCTCGATAATAATAATTAATAAAAGGAAAATATCTATTATTGGTAGGCCATATGGGCCTACCTTTTTTTGTATTATATCAAAATAATTTTGTCGGAATATAATATAATAAGATACTTATAATATTCATTTTGTACCAAAAAATATTCAAGCTTTCTATAAAATATGAAAGGAAGTGGCGGGATGTCTTTTGAAACAATCAGGGCAAATGAAGTGATTTATTATATAGGCCGTCCGGATGTTTTAATTATAGATTTGAGGGAAAAAGAAGAATATCTAAAGGGGCATATTCCTTCAGCTATTAACATACCTTATGAAAATTTGGAAAATGAAATTAACAGGTTGAATAGAAATAAATTATTAATTTTTTATTGTGACAGAGGTAATATTAGCTTAATGGCAGCAAGAGATTTAATGAAACATGGCTATAATATAAAAAACCTATACGGAGGAATTCGGGCATATCGTGGTAAACTAGAGGGTAGTAGCTTATAAAAACATTGACTATACAGATAATAAACCTTACAATGCTATTATATATTTTAAGATACGCTAGGAGGAAACCATGATAAAATATGAATATATATCACCTTGTCATTTTGGCTTAGAAGCTGTTTTAAAGCGAGAAATCAAGGATTTGGGATATGAAATAACAAATGTAGATAATGGTAAGGTAACTTATACCGGTGATATAAATTTATGTGCCAGAGCTAATATGTTTCTTAGGACAACAGAGAGAGTTTTGCTGAAAGTAGCATCTTTTAAGGCTGAAACCTTTGATGAATTATTTGAAAGCACAAAAGCCATTCCCTGGGAAGAATATATACCTTCTGACGGAAGGTTCTGGGTGGCAAAAGCAAATTCAATAAATTCTAAGCTTTTTAGTCCGTCAGATATTCAATCTATAATGAAAAAGGCAATTGTTGAAAGGATGAAGAAAAAATATAAGATTGAATGGTTTGAAGAAAGCGGAAGTGCATACCCTCTCCGGGTAACCATTATAAAGGATGAGGTTACAGTTTGTATCGATACCTCTGGGGAGTCCCTACATCGAAGAGGATATCGTAAATTAATCAGCAAGGCTCCTATTACAGAGACACTGGCTGCAGCCTTAATTATGCTGACCCCATGGAATAAGGACCGTATATTAGTTGATCCTTTTTGTGGTAGTGGAACAATCCCCATTGAGGCAGCTTTAATAGGTGCAAAGATAGCACCGGGTATTAACAGAAGTTTTCTTGCAGAATCTTGGAAGGGCTTCTTTCCAGATAAAATATGGAAAGAAGCAAGAGATGAGGCAAGGGATCTTCAGCTTAAAGATATTGATATGAATATTCAAGGCTATGATATAGATGGAGAAATTGTAAAGGCTGCAAGACAAAATGCAAGGATGGCCGGAGTGGATCACCTCATACATTTTCAACAGAAGGATCTTTCAAGTCTTAGCAGCAGTAAAAAATATGGTTTTATAATAACTAATCCTCCCTACGGAGAAAGGTTAGAGGAGCAAAAAAATTTACCTGGCTTATACAAAGAGATAGGAAAAGTATTTGGATCATTAGATGCTTGGTCATACTATATTATTACAGGGTATGAAAATGCTGAAAAATATATCGGAAGAAAGGCAGATAGGAATAGGAAAGTATATAATGGCATGATGAAAACATATTTTTATCAGTTTATGGGACCCAAACCTCCAAAGGCAAAATCCATTAATTGATATGTATAATAAAAACATGGGACTATATTATGCTTTTAGCATATGTAAGAATACCCATGTTTTTATTATTATCTATATTTTCTTTGAGATCCAATTATAAATATCTTCATATACTTCATGTTTATTTAACTCGTTTAATAATTCATGTCTGCAGTCAGGATATAATTTATAATCTATATTGGTGAAACCAAGGCTTTTATAAACTGTAATTAGCTCCTTAACATCCTTTCCATAACCTCCAACGGGATCTTTTTCACCGCTTATAATAAATAGAGGAAGATCAGCTTTGGTCTTAGATAATAATTTTTTATTAGCAGCATTAGCAGTTAGTTTCATAAGGTCATGATAAAATGAGGCAGTACATGTAAATCCGCAATAAGGGTCATGGACATAAGCTCCCACTGCAGGATGGCTTCTTGATAGCCAATCATAAGCTGTTCTATCTGATAAGACTGTATATTTTTTATTTCCAAAGATTAAGTTATGTAAGAAAGGGGAAATATATCTTGGTCCTTTAATTTTTTTGATTAGACAAGTAATAAATAATCCAGACATAATAAGAAATTGAGAAGGATAAGCTGTACCACATAATATGACACCATTATAATCATTATATGTTTGGATTACATTTCTAGCTATTAGTGAACCCATACTATGGCCAAATAAGAAGAGATTCTTAGTTCTGCTGTTCTTATTAATATATTTACTGATTGTAATAGCATCCTCAATAAGAAGCTGGTAACCTTTATGGTCAGAAATGTATCCTAATTCGTCTAGCCTTTTATCCCTTCCATGACCTCTATGGTTATATAGGTATACATCTAATCCTAAATCTAATAAGTATTCTGCAAAGGGATAATAACGTATGCAATGTTCTGCCATACCGTGTAATATTAATATACTGGCTTTTGGCTTCTTTTGGGAACTTAGATAGATAAGTTTAGTTATATAACCGTCCTTTTGCTTGATTGGTATATAATTTATTGATCTCATTTTATCCCCTACCTGTGTAACAATCATTATATATAAGTTACGGTTTAATTATATATATTACTTTATAGAAAAGCAATAATTAGCCAACATAAAATATAGCAAGTTTCAACAATATTTGAGTAATATTATCAGAATACAATTGTTAATAGGGATAGATTCATATATAATATACCTAAAATCGAAATTTATCTCCATGAAGGGGGGAAGTTGTTTGGATAATAGATTGCTAATGAAGACTGCCATTAAAAATGTTCTGTTAATGATATTTGTGATTGTTATTTCATTTGCTATAAAACATTATAATTCTTTAGCCATATCAGCAAGTAATACTCAGGATGAAAAAGCTTATTATAATAAGCTTACTAAAGATAATGATAATAATCAAACTAAAACAAAGAAAGCAAATAAGTCCGTATTAAAACAGTTGCAAGATCAATACTTAATAATAAAAAAGCCCAAAGGTGATGACCTTCAGATACAATTACAGGATCTTTATATTAATAGGAGTCTTAAAATTATCATATCCGGCTATATGGATGAAATAATTGATGGCGACTATATTAGTAGGGTTTATAAAGAAGAAAAATTTATAGGAGAACCTGATTATGTAGAAGTAGACACATCAGAAAATGATGAGGATGGTTTAGAAAGTAGTGATCCTATTAGGGATTATGGAAATGATCCTGTTCATGAAATCACCATAAGTAGCCAGTCGGATAATTTAGGATATAGGGAATATGAAATTCTGCTTAAACTAAACCATGTATATGCTCATATTTTATATGAGGATGATAATAATTATTATATTGATTTAAGAAGGCCAAAAGATGTATATGATAAAATTTTGGTTATAGATGCGGGACATGGTGGTAAGGATCCAGGAGCACTTTCTAAGGATGGCAATACATATGAAAAAGAAATTAATATAAAGATATTATCGGCCCTAAAAGAACTTATTGACAATGATGATATTAAGGTCTATTATACTAGATTATCAGATGAAACAATATTCCTAAGGCCTCGATTTACACTGGCCAATGAAGTGGATTGTGATTTCTTCATAAGTATTCACTGTAATGCCAGTACTTCCACAAGGCCAAACGGAACTGAAATCCTTTATTATGATCATGAACATAAGGATATTAAAACTGTGGACTTTGCGGGGATATTAAGTGAGGAAATATCTAAAATTGTCCCTTTAAAAAATAATGGATTAGTTAGAATGCAAAATAATGATATCTTTATCCTGCGGAATGCAAAAGTTCCTGCAGTTATTATTGAAGCCGGTTATATGACCAATAATAATGATTTAAAATACTTAAAAAGCGCCGCCGGACAAGAAGATATTGCAAAAGGAATATATAATGGTATATTGCGGGCTTATGAGGAGTTAATTCCTTAATTTTTGTATGATTGGAGATTAATATGAAGAAGATTATATTTGCCACTTCAAATGAAGGTAAACTAGCTGAAATCAAAAAAATATTAGGGGATCTAAAAGTAGAGATTTTATCTTTAAAGGAAGCAAACATAAATGTTAATATAGAGGAAAATGGTACAAGTTTTGAGGAGAATGCCATTATAAAAGCAAAGACTATCTGTGATTTGACAGGAGAAATTGTTTTTGCTGATGATTCGGGTTTAGAGGTGGACTATTTAGATAAAGCTCCGGGCATATATTCAGCCAGATTTCTTGGAGAGAATACCCCTTACTCAGTAAAAAATCAATATATAATAGATAAGCTTAAAGATGTGGAGGAAAATGACCGTAGTGCTAGATTTGTGTGTGTTATTGCCTGTGCATTTCCAGATGGCAATATAATCACAAGAACAGGGGTTATTGAAGGGTATATTGCTAAAAAGATAAGCGGAAGTAATGGCTTTGGATATGATCCCATATTCTATGTTCCGGAATATAATTGTACTACAGCGGATATGCCTTTGGAGCTTAAAAATAATATTAGCCATCGGGGAAAAGCTTTACAAGCCATGAAAGAAGTACTACTTAAGCATATATAGTTAAATAATTAATACAGGAGCATATAGATGAAGGTTTTGATAGTTAGTGATACCCATGGCAGGGATATGTATTTGCTTGATACCATAAAAAGAGTAAGCCCCATAGATTTAATGATTCATCTTGGGGATTTTGGAAATAATCAGGAGTATATAAAATCAATTGTCCCCTGTCCTATTCATATGGTTTCAGGAAATAATGATTTTTTTTGTGGACTTCCTAAAGATAAGTTTATAGAGATTGGTAATTATACTGTTATGCTAACCCATGGCCATAGATATGGTGTCTATTATGGCTTAGGTCCAATAAAAGAAGCTGCAAGGATTAGACAGGCAGATATAGTTATGTTTGGGCATACCCATATTCCAATGATAGATTTATCTGATGATATCTGGGCAATTAACCCGGGAAGTTTGGCACTTCCTAGGCAGCAGGGAAGAATTCCAACATTCATTATTATGGATATAGATAAAGAGGGGAAAGCCCATTTTACTCTTAATTATTATAAGAAATAGTTGAATAATCCATAAAAACCTGATTTATGTAAATGATTTAAGGCAATATCAAAAAGATTTAAAATTCCTTAAAAAAAGTTTAAAAAAGTTGTTGACAATAGTTGAATGCTATTATATAATAAATCTTGCGTCACGGCAAAAGCCGATTATAGAGAAAGAATGTTAAGCGGTACGCAGTATCATCAGTAGCCACAGTTTATGATAAGTATGTACCGAAGAGCTAATTATCGGGGTGTGGCTCAGTTTGGCTAGAGTGCTTGATTTGGGATCAAGAGGTCGCAGGTTCAAATCCTGTCACCCCGACTTACTAAGGAATCTAACAAGCAGTTCCTGGTAAGAGCAAAATCTAGTCATAAAAAAATTAAAAATAGGATATAATATGCGGGTGTAGTTCAATGGTAGAACACTAGCCTTCCAAGCTAGATACGTGGGTTCGATTCCCATCACCCGCTTGATATGTGGACAAAATAGGACATATCGATTTTAACATCATAAGTGCTAGTAGCTCAGTTGGATAGAGCAATGGCCTTCTAAGCCATGTGTCGGGGGTTCGAATCCCTCCTGGCACGTTTTCATCTTAAAGGATGAATTTCTTTGTAGAATAGATATATAATATATTATGTCTTATAAAATATATGGTGGGTATAGCGCAGCTGGTTAGCGCGCCAGATTGTGGCTCTGGAGGTCAAGGGTTCGAATCCCTTTATCCACCCTTATAAAAAATTTAAGTATTGGGCTATCGCCAAGCGGTAAGGCACAGGACTTTGACTCCTGCAGTCGGTGGTTCGAATCCACCTAGCCCAGTTTAAAATTAAATACGAAGAGCAAATTTGCTTTTCGGATTTTTTATTTTAAGGGATATTAGCTCAGACGGTAGAGCACTTGACTTTTAATCAAGGTGTCCCGGGTTCGAGTCCCGGATGTCTCATTGTAACATACTTGCGGATGTGGCGGAATTGGCAGACGCGCTAGACTTAGGATCTAGTGGGCGACCGTGGGGGTTCGAGTCCCTTCATCCGCATTTTAAAAGGAAGCACTGATATAAAAATGGTGCTTCCTTTTTTACTGTAGCCAAAAACTGTAGCCAAATAAATAATAATTAATATTACAAAATTTACAACTGTTTTCTCATAAGTTATTAATTTAAGAAATTAAATATAAGTAAAAGATTAAAAAAGGTATCCTGATAAGTGAACCGACCTCCCAATCGTTAGATTTGGTCTAATTTTCGGGGATCGGTTCATAACTTAGGATACCTTTTTATCTTGGAGCTATTGTAATATTAGGGTAGATTAAAATTTCTTATATAATTCCTTCTTTGCACCGCAAACAGGACATTTATCAGGTGCTTCATCATAAATAGTATGACCGCAGACTGGGCAGATATATACTGCTTCAATATCCAAGTCTTTTCCTTCTTTAGCTAAATCCTGAGCTTCTTTAAACATCTTGGCATGGATTTTTTCAGCTTCAAGAGCATAGCGGAAGGAACGCTGTGCCCCTTTTTCTCCCTGGAATTCGGCGGCATTTAGATAAACAGGATACATTTGTTCAACTTCATGAAGCTCTCCGTCAATGGCTCCCTGTAGGTTATCAACGGTATTATTATAACCAAATACTCCTCCGGCAGTTACGGTATAATCATTAGTAGGTCCGCCGATTTCTTTAAAATGATTTTCAGCATGAACCCTCTCTGCATAAGCAATAGCGGTAAAAAGTTTAGCAATGTTTTTAAAGCCTTCTTTTTCTGCTACTTTACTCCAAGTAAGATACCTCATATGGGCAAGACTTTCACCACCATATGCAGAATGTAAAAAATCTTTTGTCATGTCGTTTTTAACAGCCATTTATATTCCTCCTTTAATAAGTTTATTGTTATATCTTTGCCTTCTGATAATGTCATAATTTGTATTAATCAATTATAGTTTTAACAATATCAGTAAACTTAAACATTACTTTAATACAAAATCATTTTATAGATTTCGATTTTAGTATAATATAAAGTGGAAAAGAATACAATCATATGAAAAATTATCATGATTAAAAATATAATTTAATTATTTATAAATAGATTAAAAACAGTGTTTTTTTTACCTGAATATGCTATAATATTTTCTGCATACTTAATATGCAGAATTATTATTTTAATTAAGCGGATTTTAGCGTACAATATAAAATATAAAGCGTGTATAATCCGTTATAATGGAGGAAAGAAAATATGGAAGACAACCCTGACGCGAATCATATAGGTTTTCAACTTATGATTTTGGCGGCGCTCACACTTACTAATGCTTTTTTTGCCTGTGCTGAAATGGCCATGGTATCTGTTAACAAATCAAAAGTAAGAAAGTTAGCAGATGAAGGGAAAAAAAGTGCTAAACTTGTTTTAAAGTTTTTGGATGAACCTACAAAATTCCTATCGACAATTCAGGTTGCAATAACCCTGGCAGGCTTCTTTTCTAGTGCTTCTGCGGCAACCGGTTTATCAGAACCTGTTGGAGCATGGCTGACTAAGAAGGGCATACCATATGGTGCCAAGATATCATTTTTTGTTGTAACCTTGATATTGTCCTATATCACACTGGTATTTGGCGAGTTGGTTCCTAAACGGATTGCCTTGCATAAACCGGAGGCCATTAGCCTGTTTTGTGTTAAACCTGTAAGTATAGTTGCGAACATCGCCTCACCTTTTATTAAGTTGCTTACTTTCTCTACCAATTTGGTTACTAAGCCTTTTGGTATGAGTGAAGGTAATACCGAAGAGATGCTGTCGAGGGAGGAGATTAAGTCCCTAGTTAAAGAGGGACAAGTTCATGGAGTATTAGATCGTAGAGAAAAAGAAATGATAGATTCCATTATGGAATTTGATGATAAAATGGCTAAAGAAATAATGACTCCAAGAATTAATGTTTTTGCTATAGATATATCCGAACCTTTAGAAGAATATATAGAGGAGTTAATGGAAGCGAAATACTCCAGAATTCCCGTATACGATGATGATGTGGATAATATTATAGGGATCTTATTTATTAAAGATTTTCTTAGGGAAGCAATTAAGCATGGTCCATCAAAGGTAGATATAAGATCGATTCTTCGAAAGCCTTATTTTGTTCCGGATAGCAAATTTATAAGAGATTTGCTAAGAGAACTACAGCAATCTAAGAAACAGATTGCCGTTTTAATTAATGAATATGGGGGTTTTGCTGGTATTGTTACCATGGAAGATTTGGTTGAGGAAGTCATGGGTGAGATTGAAGATGAATATGATCCTGACTTAGTAAAAATCAAGCAAATTGATGCCAATACCTATTTGGTGGACGGGCTAGTTACTATCGGAGAAATCAACAATAAGCTAGATTTAAATCTTTACTCTGAGTATTATGATACCATATCAGGTTTTCTAATCGATCAAATAGGTTTTATACCTAAGGAAGAGGATGACAGAATTATAGAAATTGATAATCTGGTCTTTAAGTTAGAGAGTGTTAAACATAAGAGGATAGACAAGGTTAAGCTCTATATAGGAAGTAAAAAAGAGCCAGAAGAAGATATATAATATAAATAATAAAAGCTTGTTTCAAATGGTTTGAAACAAGCTTTTACTTTATAACAATATTTATAAACTTAGTTTTTAGAATCATTATTTGTAGTGCTATTTTTCTTCCTGTAAAGGATATACCATATAAGAACAGCTAGGGCAATAACTCCTAGGACGATGACTGTAATTGTCTTATATACATCTGTGCCTTCTACGATTTTCTCCCAAGAAGCTCCTGCTGCGGCTCCAAGGTATACTAAGATAATATTCCAGATAAAGGAGCCTAGTGTAGTTAAAATAACAAAAAGATCAAATCTCATTTTTGCCATACCTGCAGGTATGGAAATTAAACTTCGTACAATAGGGACACAACGACAAAACAGTACCGTGATTTTACCTTTTTTATTAAACCAATCACAGGCCTTAAATACATCATCTTTTTTAAAGCCAAGGAGCTTTCCTATTTTTCCGTCTAGTATAGCACCTAGTCGTTCTGCTGATAATAGTAAACCGATACCATATAATATGATAGCTCCCACTACAGAACCAAGAGTTGAAACAATGATAACTCCCCAGATTGTTATGGTTGAGTCTACAGGTGTGGTCATAAAACCGCCAAAGGTTAATATAACTTCCGATGGTATTGGTGGAAATATGTTTTCAATGGTTATTAGTAAAAAGATACCTAATAGTCCAAATTTGTTCATGATTTCTATAATCCATTCATACATAATATTCTCCTTTTAAATTAAATTTTGTATATGACCGGATATCTGACATTATACTATACAATTTAAAAAAAACATAGATATATTTCGCACGATTATTTTTCTTATGAATAAACTGAATTGAGAATGTTAATGCAATGATTTGCATTATGGAGGTATCTATGTTTTTAGGTCAAAGAGACGGTAGAATTTCACATGCCGGCCTTCCTTATGATGATATAACTTGGTATGATATAGCAGGTCAGCCATTCGGAATTGCCTCTTATTTTAACGCCATTGTTTTTGGAGATGCTAATAACATTGTTGATATAAAAGGGGCTTTTGCTGTGGGAAGAGATTTTGTAAGTCCCAGAGGATTTTCTTTAGCCTATGGAAATGATGGAAAACTTACAGAAACCGGATATAGTCCCGTTTCCGTAAGATTTTTAGTAGGTAGAAATATTTCCATGGAGGGACCCTTGGTAGTTATCGGTCATGTGGTGGCAGGAGGAAGTTTTCGCGCTGCAAAGGGAAGTACCTATATGATCGGTAAAGACGGTAGGTCAAATCAGATACAAGAGCTTATGGATTTATACCAGGCCCAAAATGGAAGTCCTTATTGGAAGCCCGCTGACAGAGGAAATCATTATGCTATATCAAGTTATGATGTACCCCGCTATATCCCCGCAGACAGAATTGGTGCAGATGTAACCAGATTTTTTAATGAGGCCAGAGAAAGTATAGTAGATTTTCATCAATGTATCACAGGGCTTAGTGCCAATGGAGAAGTAATTGATCATTTCCATGAAAAAATTCTTAGGGGAAATGATCCGATTCAAAATGTATTTATAATTGATGCAAGGCCAAATGGAATATTAAATAAAGAGCTTCGTTTTGAAATACCGGAAGGAAGTATTGCAATCGTAATATTTAGGACAGGTAATAATGCTCATATTCAATATGGGCTTTGGGGAGAAGAAAGATTGGCCAATAGGACACTTTATGTTTTTGAAGATGCTTCTAATATTTATATGGAAGTACCGGCAGCAATATGGGGAAGTATCCTTGCTCCTTCTGCTATGTTTCATGGACATCAAACAGGAGGTCATGTAAGCGGTAATGCTGCCCTTGGATCTTTTGCGGTAAATGCAAGAAGCGGGTTTGAATTTCATCTGTATCCTTTTGTAGGAGGAGTAGTATGTGAAGTTCCTGAACAGATTCCCCCACCGGCACCTGCTGCGCCCCGTGTTCCGGTTCCTACACCGACTCCACCATCTGTTGTAGCACCTATAGAAGAATGCCCATCCTGTCCGGAGCCTGAGCCCTGTCCTCCTTGTCCTCCGGCCAAACCCTGCCCCGAACCAGAGCCTTGTCCTGAACCTGAACCTTGCCCCCCTTGTCCTCCGGACAAAACACGGATAGAGTATAGGCCATATCCTGTTAGGGTACCTGTCCCCTGTCCGGGATCCAGAACACGGATAATTTATCGTAAGATAATGGTTAGGGAGAAGGTGAGAGACTGCAAAATTATACCAGGTAAAATCTTTGGATGTATTTGGGGCTGCAGCTGCCGTTGCTCCCATGAATATATAGTAAAACTCTATAAGATATGTGATGAAAGTAAGGAATATATCTGTTCTGAAATGGTAGGAACTTGTGGCTGTTTTGAATTTGAGGTTCCTTATGATGATTGTTATGCATTGGAGGTATGTCCAAAAGGAAGACCCAAAAATATAAAAGATTGCAAGCCCATGTTGACATTGAAGAATGTGGGAGTATCAAATTTGATGATAGTAAACTAGTTGCCAAATAAGATGGAAGAGGTCTTTCTATTGATTAAGGAAGCTTCTTCCATTATAATAATTTTGTATATGGACAAGGTGTCCTTTAGATACTAGCTATTAAATAATAAACACATAAATGAAAAGAAGGAGGAATTTATTATGGCAAAGGTATATATTTTCCTGGCGGAAGGTTTCGAAGAAATAGAGGGGTTAACGGTGGTAGATTTACTAAGAAGAGCCGGAATTGAGGTAGTTATGGTATCTATATCCGGAAGCCTTCAAGTTACAGGATCCCATAAGATAAGTGTACTGGCAAATATTTTATTTGAAGAGGCTGATTTTAATGATGGGGATATGCTGGTTCTTCCCGGAGGGATGCCCGGTACAAATCATCTAATGGAACATGACGGTTTAGATAAGTTGCTTAAGGATTTCCATATGAAGAATAAGAATATGGCAGCAATATGTGCAGCCCCCAGTGTTTTGGGCAGTAAAGGAATTTTGGCAGGTAAGGCCGCAACCTGCTATCCCGGATTTGAAAGTAAACTGACTAATGCCACAGTACTTAATGAAGATGTGGTAGAAGACGGTAATGTAATTACTTCAAAAGGCTTAGGTACAGCTATTGATTTTTCACTTTCAATTATAAAAAAATTATTGGATGAGGATACGGCCAAAAAAATAGCAGGAGAAATTATGTATAGGCATTATAAATAATTTCCAGTTAATAAGGTTGAATTTTTTTACGTAAGGCCATTAGACAAAGAAGGTTTGGAATTGCCATTAAAGCATTGACAAAATCAGTCAGCTCCCAAACCAGTTTCATAGACATAATGGAGCCTATGTAAATCATAATAATGTAACATAGCCGGTAGGTATTTATACCGGATTTACCGAATAAATACTCCACAGCTTTTTCACCAAAATATGACCATCCTATTAAGGTTGCTACGGCAAATGCTATTAGGGATATTCCCAGGACGGTTCTTCCGAAGGGTATAGGAGAAAAGGCAGCAGTAGTCAGTTCACCCATTGAATAACCCTTAGTAGAAGATGGATTTTTTAGGATATTTGTAACTATTACAAGACCGGTTATGGCACACATAACAACAGTATCCCAAAAGGTAGCACTCATGGAAATTAAAGCCTGGTTGGAAGGATGGGAGGTTTTAGCTCCGGCGGCAGCAATGGCTGCGGAGCCAAGACCTGCCTCATTGGTAAATAATCCTCGGGCTATTCCGTATCTGGCAGCAGTTTTAAGACTTCCCCCGATAAAACCTCCGGCTAAGGCTGTCGGAAGTTTAGAAGGAAGAAAGGCAGATTGAATAATTGTTTTTAAGCCGGCCAGTAGGAAATTTCGGTTAATAATTAAGATAAATATACATGCAAAGAGATAGAAAAAACCCATGGAAGGTACTAACTTGGTACATATTCTTCCGATAGATTCTATACCTCCTACAATAACTAATCCAACAATAATTGCTATTATAATTCCCACTATATATTCTGAAAGTCCCCATAAGGTATGGGCTGTTTCTGTAATTGCTCTTGCTTGTGTGGAGCAGCCAACCCCATAAGAGGCAACTAAAGTAAAGAAGCAAAAAGCCATAGCCAGCCATTTTTTCTTCATACCATATTCAATGGCGTACATGGGGCCTCCAATATATGTCCCATCTTTGGATCTTTTTCTATAAAGTACCCCAAGGAAACATTCGGCATAGGAAGTTGCCATACCAAGAAGACCTGTAAGCCAACACCAAAATATGGCACCGGGGCCACCTAGGGCTACGGCAGTGGATACACCTACTATATTGCCGGTGCCAATGGTAGCAGCTAAAGTGGCTGAAAGAGCGGCAAAACCGCTAATATCTCCTTCGGCAAAGTTATCGGGTTTGATAGATAAGCTTATGGCCTTTCCTATATGTTTTTGTACGCCTTTTAGGTAAAATGTAAAATATATATGTACACTAAATAATAAAACAGGCATGGGGATACCCCATATAAATTGGTTAAGGGCAGATAATATTGAAAGCATAGGACACACTCTCCTATAAGGATTTTCTACATTTATATGATGGACCATGACGGTATAGTATCCCATAAAATACTAGGTATTTACTATAGTAATTCGGGTATTGCATATTCCCATTTATGATAAAATATGGTAAAATATACAATATATTTATATAAGGAGGTATTTTATGAAGGGTAATTGGAAAAAACTATGGGGGTTTTTACTTTTATCTTCAATCTTACTTATTTCATTAACAGCCTGTGGGAAGAAGGAGAAGGGAAAAGAGACAGATAATTCTGTAGTGGAGAATGGTGATGAAAAAGACGATCAAACACCAACTCCTGAACCCACTGAAGCCCCGAAGGATCTTAAGGGCACAACTATAGTGATTGGAGATTGGTGGACTACTGATCCTAATCCGGAACCAACTAATAAAAGGGAAGAGGACACACAAAGATATAGGGAAGAATTTATGGAGAAATATAATTTCACTATAACCCGTGCAAACCTTGGAACTTTTACTGAGTATGCGGAGATTGTAGCCACATCGATTATGAGTGGTAATCCTGAAGCAGATATTTTTGTAATGCATGCGGAGCATATTGCGGCTCCTTTACAACAGGGACTTTTATATCCCCTTGAGACTTTGGAGAATTTTGATTTTACCCAGGAAAAATGGAATCAGCAGGTTAAGGAAATGATGACCATGAATGGGCATACCTATGGCATGGCCACCGGAAGGATGGAACCTAGACTGGGCGTATTCTGGAACAAGAGATTGTTTGAAGAGGCAGGAATAGACCCTAATCTTCCATATGATTTGCAGGCAAAGGGTGAATGGACTTGGGAAGTATTAGAGGATCTTGCAAAACGTTGCACCCGTGATTTAGATAATGACGGAGTACCTGATGTTTATGGAATTGCCAGTTTCTCCAAGGATTTCTTTAGAGGCTGTGTATTTTCCAATGATGCAAAATTTATAGGATATGAGGATAGTAAGTTCTATAATGCTACCGGTGAACCGAATTTCCTTGAAGCTTTAGAATGGGGATGGAGCTTATATGAGAAAGGTTACCATATGCCTCAACCTGAAGGATCAGAGTGGGATTGGTTTATTCAAGCCTTTATTGACGGAAAGGTTGCTATGCAATGTGCAGAGCAATATAAAGTTGGTACATGGAAGGACATGGATGATGATTGGGGCTTTGTAATCTTCCCTAAGGGACCTAAAGGTGAAATGATGACAGTATTTACAGAAAACACCGTAGTAATGCCGGCTACTTTAGATAAGGAAAGGGCAGAAGATGTGGCATTTGCTTATAATTTATACACAGAAACAACCCCCGGATATGAGGATGAAGATTGGAAGACCCAATACTATACATTATTCCGGGATGCTAGAGCTGTAGAAGAGACCTTACCTTTATTCTATGAGCCTGGCCATGGTACCATATCATTATTAGCCATGATACCTGGCATCGATTATGGTGATGTTACATATGATTTAGATGCCGGAGCCCTATCACCTAAGGAAGCAGTAGAGAAGGTTCAAGCACAGTGGCAAGCCCATATTAATGCTTCAAACGGAGAAGAATAGACCGGATAATTTATAGTAGTTAAATAAATTTTTAAGATAAATTAATAATTTAAAATATATCAGAGTATTCTATAAACAGCATTTATTTTTCTGTGAATGTTTTGGAATACTCTGTTTTTTTGCCGATTCTTAGAGAATTTTCTCATTAATCTCAAATATGAACAATAATTTAATAAAATATCATGCTAATTTAGTAATAAATGTTGACAAATGTATGAAAATGGAATATATTTACAATAGCTTCATATTGAGGGAGGGATAAACTCAACACCATGGATAGAATAGGCTTAGCAAAAGATAATAAATCATTATACGATACAATCGAATACGGATATTACTATTTACCAAGTGAAGTTTGTAAAAATATTATCATTACTGCCGGTGTAAGTGGTGTTCAAACACCAAAGGCGGTTAAGAAAATCAGATCAAAAATTAAACGAAGTAGGAGAGAAATAGGTGAAATTATACCGGCTTTACGCAGCATGGACCAAGATATTATATCATATTATGCAGGAGAGTTGGCAGAAAGTTTGGTTTATGCAGCCGGGAAAGGAAAGGGAGTGGAAATTGCAATAGGTTATCCAAAAATTCTAGTTATTTCTGTAAATTAATTTAATTTACCAAGTTTACATAAGCTTTGGTTATTGGAACAATAATTACCATCATAATATTAGCCATCTCTGTTAACAATATGATTACAGGCAAACAAAAAACAAAAATCATGAGCGGTAAAAAATATATTAAACCGCCGAACCTACACTTGATTTTGTTAATTGCTTGCTTTAAGTAATAAAATGGAGGTGAAAGTAATGGCTAATAACAATAATAGTGGTACAAACAGAATAGAAGTTCCTGAAGCTAGGGAAGCTCTTAATCGTTTCAAAATGGAGGTTGCCAGTGAACTTGGTGTTCCTTTAACTCAGGGTTATAACGGAAACCTAACCAGCAGAGAAAACGGTTCTGTTGGTGGTGAAATGGTTAGACGTATGATCCGCAGCCAGGAACAAGCCATGTCAGGTCAGTCCGGACAACAACAATAAACTAGAAAGTAAAGACTGCACAAAAGGATAAACCTTTAGTGCAGTCTTTTTTTATGTATGCATATATTAAAATCAAGTTTAGTGAAGCTTCTACATATTTTGTAACAAGTTAGGTATTTGAAGGTTTCCATAATTAAGACATTTACCTCTCAGTATATTGAATTAATTGAACGGTTCAGAGAAATTGAAAAGAAACAGAAGAAGTAATTCAGGTCATTTTTAATTTAAAAGCCTGCAAATTATAGGTTTTGGTTTAGGGATACCAGTGATATTTTTTTGTCATATTCTCAAATATTATTTTCAAATAAGCTTAGGATATGTTAAAATAAATTCAAACCAGTATAATATTTGCAATTACAATAATCTTTTAGCATATATATTTATAGATAAAAACAGCTAGTAAACATTTGGAAAGGATTTTAATTATGGGAAAATATTTTGGCACTGACGGTTTTCGCGGAGAGGCTAATGTGAATTTGACAGTAGAGCATGCATATAAGGTAGGTAGATTTTTAGGTTATTATTATGGGAAAAATCATAAGCCAAATATAGTAATAGGGAAAGATACCAGAAGATCCAGTTATATGTTTGAATATTCTCTTGTGGCAGGACTAACAGCCAGTGGTGCAGATGTCTATCTTCTTCATGTAACAACCACACCTAGTGTTTCATATGTTGTAAGAACTGAAGGATTTGATTGTGGAATTATGATTTCTGCAAGCCATAACCCTTATTATGATAACGGAATAAAGGTTATTAACGGCAGCGGTCATAAATTGGAAGCAGAGGTGGAGCAGTTAATTGAAGCATACATAGACAGTGAAGAGGACTACATACCCTTTGCAACCAGAGAAAACATCGGAAAAACTGTGGATTATGCCATAGGCAGGAACCGTTATATAGGTTATCTTATATCTTTGGCCACCCGTTCCTTCCAAGGTAAAAAGGTAGGTTTAGATTTGGCTAACGGCTCGGCCACATCTATAGCCAAAGGGGTATTTGACGCTATAGGTGCAAAGACCTATGTAATAAATGGAGAACCGGATGGGACTAATATCAATAAAAACTGCGGCTCCACCGATATGAGGTCTTTGCAGAAGTTTGTTCTGGATAATAAGTTAGATGTGGGATTTGCTTATGACGGAGATGCAGATAGATGTTTGGCAGTTGATGAAAATGGCAATATTATTGATGGAGACCTGATATTGTATTTATGTGGCGTATACATGAAAAAAAGAAATGATTTAGCCAACAATACAATTGTTACCACTGTTATGTCCAATATGGGTCTGTATCAGGCTTTGGAAAGAGAAGGAATCCGTTATGAGCAGACAGCCGTAGGGGATAAGTATGTATATGAAAATATGTTGGCAAATGGACATTCCATAGGTGGGGAACAATCGGGACATATTATATTTGCCAAACATGCTACTACGGGAGACGGTATCTTAACATCATTAAAGATTATGGAAGTTATGTTGGAAAGCAAGGCTAAACTTTCAGAACTTTGTAAAGAAGTGAATATTTTTCCTCAATTATTGGTAAATGTAAAGGTTAAGGATAAGAAGGCAGTATTAAGCGATCCTGCAATAACTGATTTGATATCTAGTCTGGAAAAGGAACTGGGTAAGGATGGCAGAATACTGGTAAGAGAAAGCGGAACAGAACCGGTTATACGGGTTATGGCAGAAGCTAAAACTGATAAGCTTTGCAGAGAAACAGTGGAAAAGATTACCGAAAAGATAAAAGAACAAGGTCATGTTATATAGTAAATGATTAAGTATATTTTAAGGAGAAAATTTAAATATAGTATTTACAGAACAGCTATGTTATAATATACTAATGTCAAAATGTCTGCTGAAAATAGGAATAATGTACTTTATATTGTATATGAAAATGGCCGGATTGGATCACATATGATAAGTAAAGTACATAAAACAAGGAGGAAACTAAAATGAGTTTACAGGTTGAAAAATTAGAAAAAAATATGGCTAAGCTTACCATAGAGGCTTCTGCTGAGGAATTTGATAAGGCCATTCAAAAAGCATATCAAAAAAACAAGAATAAAATTAATATTCAAGGCTTTCGTAAAGGAAAGGCACCTCTTGCTTTAATTGAAAAGATGTATGGCCCTAGCATTTTCTATGAAGATGCAGCCAATGAGATAATTCCGGAGGCTTATGAAAAAGCTGCCCTAGAGAGCGGTCTTGAAATTGTATCTAGACCGGAAATTGATGTTGTACAGATAGAAAAAGGAAAGTCTTTTATTTTTACAGCTGAAGTGGCTATTAAGCCTGAGGTTACCCTAGGTGAATATAAGGGTATAGAGGTAGAAAAGAAGGAAGTTACCGTAACTGATGAAGAGGTTATGGCAAAAATCGAACATGAAAGAGAACACAACTCCAGAATGGTTACCATAGATAACAGACCTATTCAAATGGATGATATTGCAGTTATTGATTTTGAAGGTTTTGTAGATGGTGAACCTTTTGAAGGTGGTAAGGGTGAAGGTTATTCTCTAACTATCGGATCCCGTTCTTTTATTGATAATTTTGAAGAGCAGCTGATAGGAAAATCCATAGGAGAAGAAGTTGATGTAAATGTAACCTTCCCAGAGGATTACCATGCAAGCAATTTGGCAGGAAAGCCGGCTCTTTTCAAAGTTAAAATAAATGAAATCAAGGTTAAGGAACTTCCTGAACTTGACGATGATTTTGCTCAAGAGGTATCAGAGTTTGACACCTTAGATGAATACAAGGAAAATATTAGGGCAACACTTAAGGAAAACAAAGAGAAGGAACTAAAGATAGCCAAAGAAAATGAAATTATAGATAAAATCATAGAAAATGCTTCTATGGACATACCTGAACCGATGATTGAGACACAAGTTGGCCAATTGGCAGATGATTTTGCCCAGAGAATGAGATATCAGGGACTATCTATAGAACAATACTTCCAGTTTACAGGTATGGATTCTAAAAAGTTTTTTGAGAGTCTAAGACCTCAGGCCTTAAAACGTATTCAAAGCCGTCTTGTTCTTGAGGCAATTGTTAAGGCCGAAAACATTGAGGTGACAGAGGAAGAACTTGAAAAAGAGCTGACAGAAATGGCTTCAATGTATAAAATGGAGTTAGACAAATTAAAAGAGCTTTTAGGGGATAATGAGAAGGAGCAGATTAAGACCGACATTGCTATTCAGAAAGCTGTAGACTTTGTTGTAGCTGAGTCTAAAGAAGTTTAGATAGAAAAAGGAGGATATTAATATGAGTTTAGTACCCTATGTCATAGAGCAGACTAGCCGTGGAGAAAGAAGCTATGATATATATTCAAGGCTATTAAAAGAGAGAATTATTTTCCTTAGTGAGGAAGTTAATGATACAACGGCAAGTTTGGTTGTGGCACAGTTACTTTTTCTAGAATCTGAAGATCCTGGAAAGGATATTAATTTCTATATTAATAGTCCGGGAGGATCTGTAACCGCAGGTATGGCAATTTATGACACTATGAAATATATCAAATGTGATGTTTCTACTATCTGTATAGGTATGGCAGCAAGTATGGGTGCATTTTTGCTAGCAGGAGGTACAAAAGGAAAACGTTTTGCCCTTCCTAATGCTGAGGTTATGATACACCAACCTTCCGGCGGTGCCAGAGGTCAGGCAACAGATATTAAGATAGTGGCAGACAACATTATAAAAACAAAGAAAAAGATTAATGAGATATTAGCTGAAAATACTGGAAAACCCATTTCAGTTATTGAGGTGGATACAGAAAGAGATTATTATATGAGTGCAGAGGAAGCACGGGAATACGGTATTATCGATGGAATACTAACACGCAGATAACTACCGGTAAGAATGCACGATAGAGAGAATGAGGTGATTTGCAGTGGCAGGTAAAGTAGATGACAGAAAGCAATTGAGATGTTCATTTTGCAATAAGTCGCAGGATCAAGTCAGAAAACTGATTGCCGGGCCGGGAGTATATATCTGTGATGAATGTATAGAAATTTGTAGTGAAATCATCGAAGAAGAATTTGATGGGGCTCCGCTTTTAGATGCAGATATAAATCTGTTAAAACCGGTTGAAATCAAGAGTTTTTTGGATCAGCATGTAATTGGTCAAGAAGATGCCAAAAAAGTATTATCTGTGGCGGTATATAACCACTATAAGAGAGTTTTGGCAGAGAAAGATTTGGATGTGGAGCTTCAAAAAAGCAATATTTTGATGATAGGACCGACTGGATCAGGAAAAACATACTTGGCTCAAACTTTGGCAAAGCTTCTTAATGTACCCTTTGCAATTGCTGATGCAACTGCACTTACTGAGGCGGGATATGTTGGTGAGGATGTAGAGAATATTTTACTTAAACTTATCCAAGCCGCAGATTTTGATATTGATCGTGCACAATATGGTATTATTTATATTGACGAAATAGATAAAATTACAAGAAAATCAGAAAACACTTCGATAACCAGAGATGTATCCGGTGAAGGTGTTCAGCAGGCTTTACTAAAAATACTTGAGGGTACGGTTGCTTCTGTTCCTCCTCAGGGAGGAAGAAAGCATCCCCACCAAGAATTTATTCAGATTGACACCACTAACATCCTGTTTATCTGTGGGGGAGCCTTTGATGGACTGGAGAAAATCATAGAAGCCAGAATAGGGCAAAAGTCCATAGGCTTTAATGCGCAGATTTCTGAAAAGAATAAGAAAAACATAGGTGAACTTTTCCGTCAGGTTATGCCTCAAGATTTAATTAAATTTGGCCTAATTCCTGAGTTTGTTGGACGAGTTCCGGTATGTGTTGCATTAGATGCCCTTGATGAGGCGGCTCTAATGAAAATTCTTACGGAGCCGAAGAACGCCATAACAAAACAGTATAAGAAATTGTTTGAGATAGATGGTGTTGAACTGGAATTTGAAGAGGGCGCCATTGAGGAAATTGCTAAAAAGAGTTTCAGCAGAAAGATAGGTGCCAGAGGGCTCCGTGCCATTATGGAAGCTGCCATGATGGACACCATGTTCAATATACCCTCCAATGCAAATGTTGTTAAATGCATTATAACAAGAGAAGTTATTCTGGGTAATGAAGAGCCGAAGTTGATTTTATCAGAAGAAGGTGTAGTAAGAAAGCCTATAATGAAGCGTTCTGTTAAGAAAAGCAAAGGTGAGATTGCCTAAGAATTTATAGAAAGAAGTAAATGGGTAACCAGGCTCTCAGATAAATGGGAACCTGGCTTGCTCATTTTCTATTCTATAGCTTGTATATGACCTAAGGAGGTTATACTTATGATTATAAAGAATGTAAGTCTCGAAACTGTATGTGGAATATCTAGTTCAATTCCCGACAATGATAAACCTGAGATTGCCTTTGCCGGTAAATCAAATGTAGGAAAGTCTTCCTTGATTAATTCCCTAATAAATCGTAAGTCTTTGGCACGGACTTCATCACAGCCCGGTAAAACACAAACCATTAATTATTATAATATTAATGATATGCTGTATTTTGTAGATCTTCCAGGTTACGGATATGCAAAAACATCAGAAACGATCAGGGAGCAGTGGGGAATGATGGTAGAGAGATATCTCATGAACTCAAAGCAGCTGAAGGTGATATTTTTGCTGGTTGATATCCGTCATGAACCGTCACTAAATGATAAAAATATGTATGACTGGATTGTATATCATGGTTTTATGCCGGTCATTATTGCAACAAAACTGGATAAAATAAAAAGAAGCCAAGTAGCCAAACATATTAAGATGATAAAAGAAAGCCTTGGGGCCACATCTGAAACAAAAATATTCCCCTTCTCGTCATTAACGAAACAGGGGAAAGATGAAATCTGGGCTTATATTGAAACTGTCTGTGAATTATCTTAAGTAGCATATTTATTAATTAAGAAGTAAGGCCATTAGATAGCTGTATACATCGGAACTTTTTTCAATCCAATTATTGCATATGGCTGAAGCCTCTTCCTCTGTTGGGACACTTAAGGTCAAATCTATAATATGGGATCCTCTTTCAATTACACTAAGCCTTACGGAAAATTCACCCTTTTTCAACTGAATATAATCAGCAGGGGTGGATACTTCTTCCTTAAGCTTATATTTATTCTGTGAAAGGTATTCTTCGATATCTTCCTTTATTCCGGATGAAATTAAATTATCAAAGAACTTAAGAGTTTCGCTTCCGCTTTCGGTTATACGATAGAGGGAGCTGTTACGTATGGTTTTTGCACTAATAAATTCATCGTCAATAAGTTCGGAAATGGCCCTTTGAATATTAAAATAATTGGTATATTCTTTTTCAAGGATAAAAGCCGTTAGTTGTGCATTAGTCAGTGGAAAATCAACCCTGCTTAAAATATATAGAATCATTAATTTATATAGCATAAAGGTATCGGACTGCATTATAAACCTCCTTAAGTGTAGTATTTTCCCTGCCAGGTATCTAACTCCTTCATTTTACCATGGAGAGTATTAAGAACCAGCCTTTTGTTACCGCTCCAATCAGGAGCCAGTAGTAATTTCTTAGGCCCATCCCCGGTAAGTCGATGGATTATAAGGTTCTGGGGCAGGTGTTCCAAGCAGGTAATTACAAGATCAATATAATCGTTCATAGTTAAGGTATATTTTATTTTATCTTCTAAGAATAGCTCTCCCAAATCAGTGCCTTTAAGGATATGAAGGAGCTGAAGCTTAATGCCCCAAACTAGTCCGCAAGCAGAAAGATTACCTATATATTTCATAGTCTTTAACATATCATTTTTTGTTTCCTTTGGCAAGCCGAGAATTGTATGGACAATTACAGAAATCTTATGGGCATGAAGCTTTCTTATCGCTTCTTCAAATACCGGAAGTTGGTATCCTCGTCGCATCCATTTGGCTGTTTCTTCATGGATTGATTGAAGGCCAAGCTCTATCCATACAGGCTTTTTTTGGTTCAGATAATTTAGTAAAGAAAGAACGTCCTCGCCGAGACAGTCCGGTCTTGTAGCTATGGACAAAATAGCAATATCAGGATGGCTAATAGCTTCTGTAAATATCTTTTCTAGGTAAGAGACTGGGGCGTGGGTGTTAGTATAAGCTTGAAAGTAAGCGATGAACTTTGTAGGTTTATTAGCAGGTAATTTCTTGCTAATTAGTTTTTTTGCTTCTTCTATTTGCTTAGTTATAGATAGTTTGGCACTGGGACTAAAGTCACCGGAGCCACCTTGGCTGCAAAATATACACCCTCTGGTATCTATTATACCATCACGATTGGGGCAACTCATACCTCCGTTTAAAGATAGTTTATATAATTTCATTCCATAGGTGTTTTTTAATTCATAGTCAAGAGAATGATACCTTTTATCATCCCATAATCGTTTATTAGAATTAACCATTTTAATTTTCCTGTTCTAGTAGTTTAATTTTAGCATTTATTAATCTTATTTATAACAGCATTACTTACAGTATCACAAAGTCTAGGATCAAAGGCCATAGGTAAGATATAATTTTCATTTAATTTATCATCCGTAACCAGTTCGGCTATTGCTTTAGCGGCAGCCAGTTTCATATCCTCTGTTATCTGCCTGGCCCGTCCTTTTAGGGAACCTTTAAATATGCCCGGAAAGGCGATTACATTATTAACCTGATTTGGATAATCGGAACGGCCTGTGGCAACAATGCGGGCACCTGCTTTTATAGCTTCATCAGGCATAATTTCAGGAACAGGATTAGCAAGGGCAAATACGATTGCATCCTTATTCATGGAAGAAATCATTTCCTTGCTTACTATAGCCGGAGCGGACACTCCTATAAAGATATCTGCATTTTTTAGGGCATCCGTTAAACTACCTTGCCGGTTATTAAGATTAGTTATACTAAGTATTTGTTTTTGATATTCATTAAGCTTAGGGTAGTTAGAGGAGAGGATACCAAACTTATCACAAACAGTAATATTTTCAAATCCGTATGAATATAATAATTTGGTTATGGCGATACCGGCTGAGCCGGCACCGTTTATAACAAGCGAAACCTCTTCCTTTTTCTTGCCTATAATTTTAAGACTGTTAATAAGTCCGGCAAGTACCACTATTGCTGTACCATGCTGATCGTCATGAAAGACCGGTATATCCAGAAGATCCTTTAGCCGTTCCTCTATATAAAAACATCTGGGAGCAGATATATCCTCTAGGTTAATTCCCCCAAAGGCAGGGGCTATGGCCTTAATAGTTTTAATTATTTCTTCTGTATCCTGAGTATCTAAGCAGATGGGGACTGCATTTACTCCTCCAAATTCCTTAAAAAGAACTGCTTTTCCTTCCATTACAGGAAGAGCAGCGTAAGGTCCGATATTACCTAGACCAAGAACAGCACTGCCGTCAGAAACTACGGCAATGGTATTGGACTTTATTGTATATAAATAGGCAGTCTCGGGCTTTTCAAAAATAGCTTTACAAGGGGCTGCTACCCCCGGTGTATATGCTAAAGAAAGATCTTCCTTAGTGTTTACTTGGCACTTGGAAACAATGTCAAGTTTTCCTGCCAACTGTTCATGGAACTGTAATGATTTATGGTAAATATCCATAATAAACCACCTCGTAAATTAAATTATAGTAATCATAGCATTGACAGGTTATGAAATCAAGCAATAGCAATAGCTAAAAGGATTAAAATTGAAAATATTTTACTTTCTATAGCAAAAGGTGTATAATGATATAAACATAATTTTGGATAAGATATCCCTCACAAATTTTCTATATCATATCTCCCCATATTCCAATCTAAACAAGAATCCAACAAATAATCAAAGGAGCTGAACTTATGGAAATTCAATATGAATCTATGACTCTTGTCAAATTAAGAGAAAAAGCTAAAGAAAAGGGAATGAAGAATATATCTACACTTAAAAAAAGTGAATTAATTGAAGCTTTAAAAGAGCATGACTTAAAGTTAGAAGAAGAAAAGCAAAGTATACAGGAGACAGTTACTACTGCCAGTAAAGAAGAAAAAAGGCATACCGGCCATTCTGAGTTTGAACAGCTCGATAGTGGTGAGACCAAGGAAGGTATTCTTGAGGTGTTGCCGGATGGATATGGGTTTATTCGATGCGATAATTATCTTCCCGGTGAGAATGACGTATATGTATCCCCTGCGCAAATTAGAAGATTTAACCTTAAAACCGGTGATATCGTTATGGGTAATACAAGAATAAAGAGCCAAAACGAGAAGTTTTCGGCCCTCTTATATATCAAAGAAGTTAACGGGTTCAATCCCAATGAAGCTCAAAAACGTCCGAAATTTGAAGATTTAACACCGGTATTTCCGGATGAAAGAATACATCTTGAAACTCCCGGTTCCTGTGTGTCCATGAGGATGGTAGATTTAATTTCTCCCATTGGCAAGGGGCAAAGGGGAATGATTGTATCTCAACCTAAGACAGGAAAGACTACATTATTAAAGCAGATTGCAAAAGCTATTACAAGGAATCATCCGGAGATGAAGCTAATTATTCTTTTGATAGATGAAAGGCCTGAAGAGGTTACGGATATTAAAGAGTCTATTGAAGGAAAAAATGTAGAAGTTATTTATTCCACTTTCGATGAACTTCCGGAAAACCATAAACGGGTATCTGAAATGGTTATCGAACGGGCAAAGCGCTTAGTTGAACATAAGCAGGATGTTATTATCTTGCTAGATAGTATTACAAGACTAGCTAGAGCGTATAACTTAACTGTACAGCCCAGTGGCAGAACCTTATCCGGAGGACTTGATCCTGCGGCATTATATATGCCTAAGAAGTTTTTTGGAGCCGCAAGAAATATGAGGGAGGGAGGAAGTCTTACAATCCTTGCAACTGCATTGGTGGATACAGGCAGTAGAATGGATGATGTGGTCTTTGAAGAATTTAAAGGAACCGGTAATATGGAATTGGTTCTTGACCGTAGTTTATCAGAAAAACGTATTTTTCCTGCTATTGACTTGCCAAAATCCAGTACAAGAAGAGAAGACTTGTTACTTACCCAGCAGGAACTAGAAGCTACTTATTTAATGCGTAAGGCTTTAAACGGTATGAAATCAGATGAAGCTTTAGAGCGAATTATAGATATGTTTTTGAAAACAAAATCCAATGCTGAGTTTATTGAAATTATTAAAAAGACAAAATTAGTCTTTTAGGTATTGCAATGAAAAATAAGCTATGATATAATAAGAAAGCTGTTTATTAAGTTGGGAATATTATATAGACCAAGATAAAGTAGATTTGTAGTGAAGAGGTGAAATCATGAAAGCAGAAATCCATCCTAAATATTTTCAGGCAAAAGTAGTTTGCAACTGTGGGAATGAATTTGTTACTGGATCAACCAAGGAAGATATTCGTGTTGAAGTATGCTCAAAATGCCATTCATTCTATACAGGTCAGCAAAAGACTGCTGCAGCCCGTGGAGCGATTGAGAAGTTCAACCGCAGATATGGTATTACTCAGAACAATTAGAGCACTTTTATAGAGGGTTAAAAATCGGGTTGAGGTTCACTTCCTCAGCCTATTTTTAACTACACAATAATACAGATAACCTTACTTTTATCCGTGAGAATTAGTATGTTTTTATTAAAAGCATAGTAATTTTCACGGAAAAAGAATATTTTTAAAACACAAGAAAGGCTCGGGATAAGAATGAAACCATCCGGTATTGGGGGAATGGCTGTAATTGAAGGCGTAATGATGAGGAATAAAAGTGACTACGCCATAGCAGTCCGCAAACCAGATAATGAAATTATTGTAGAAAAAAGAAATCATAAAGATTTTTCTGACAAGGTAAAATTATTTAAGTTGCCTATCTTTAGGGGAATCTTGGCTTTTGTTGATTCTATGGTAATGGGAATTAAGGTAATAAATTTCTCTTCAAGTTTCTTTGAAGAAGAAGAAGTACAAAAACAAAAGTCAAAAAATGAAGAGAGTGAAAAAGACAATACTTTACTGATGGTCTTAGTAGTAGCAGCTTCCCTTGCGATTTCTATAGGCTTATTTATGGTACTGCCTGTATTGATATCTAATTTATTTAAAAAGCTCTTTGATGATAATGTATTTCTCTTATATTTAATGGAGGGGATTTTAAGGCTTGCTATTTTTATCGGATATATTCTAGCCGCCTCCCAGATGAAAGAAATAAAAAGAGTGTTTATGTATCATGGAGCTGAACACAAAACCATTAACTGTCTGGAGAATGGTTTTGAACTTACTGTTGAAAATGTTAAATGGCAGTCAAAGGCTCATAAGCGTTGTGGTACTAGTTTTATGCTTCTTGTTATGCTTATAAGTCTTGTATTCTTTATGATTCTTAGGCCTCCGACTCTTTACTGGAGGATTCTTTCTAGGATTCTATTAGTTCCTGCAATCGCCGGAGTATCATATGAATTTATTCGCTTAGCCGGAAAAAGTGATAATATAATTGTTAACATTCTTAGTAAGCCGGGATTGTGGATGCAGGCTCTGACCACTAAGGAACCCGATGATGATATGATAGAGGTGGCAATTAAGTCGGTTGAAGCTGTATTTGATTGGAGAAGCTTTCTTGAGACAGAAGAGACCGAAAATTCCAAACAGTTAAATGATGATAAAGAAGAAGAGAAAAATATTATAGATCTTCCTATTGATAAGAGTAACAATGAAGCTGAAAGTGAATATGCCACTACAGCCGGAAACCGTATCGTAAGTCTTGTAAGTGATTATGAGGAAGATGATGAGATATTAAAAGCCTTAGATAAATATCTGGATTTTGATGATTAAGGATTTATTTATAAGACCGGAGGCATAAATTAGAATGAGTACTTATAAGGAATTATTTAAGGCTGCCCGTAAATTCCTTGAAGAAAATGGGATAGCGGATGCCCATGTAGATGCCTGGTATCTGCTAGCCCATGTTTTTGGAATTAAAAGAGCAGATTTTTTTATTGGTGGGGACAATGAAACTTCCAAGGATAAAGAATTAGTATATATGGAATTAATAAAAAAAAGAGCCATGCATACACCCCTTCAATACATTACAGGAGAGCAAGAATTTATGGGACTTGTGTTTGAGGTAGATGAGAATGTTCTCATACCAAGACAGGATACTGAAATTCTTGTGGAAGAGGTATTAAAAGTATGCAAGGGCAAATCAGTCTTGGATTTATGCACCGGCTCAGGATGTATAATTATATCCCTAGCTAAATTATCTGAATTAAAAAAGGCAGTGGGTATAGATATCTCTGAAAATGCTTTGCAAGTGGCTAGAAGAAATGCAAAAAAGTTAAGTGTGGATGTAAGATTTCTTAAAAGTGATTTATTTGAAAATATTGAGGGAAAATATGATATTATAGTATCAAATCCACCCTATATAAAAACAGGAGACCTTAAATCATTAATGCCCGAAGTAAAAGATTATGAGCCTAGCTTAGCACTGGATGCCGGTTTGGACGGGCTTATATATTATAGAAGAATTATTAATGACCTGCCAAGATATATTAATACAGGAGGCTATGTGTTTTTTGAAATAGGCTACGATCAAGCTGAGGACGTTAAAAATATGCTGCATGAAGCAGGTTTTTCAAAAATATATATAAAAAAAGATTATAGTGGGCTTGACCGTGTTGTTTGGGGTCTTTATGGTAGTTGTAATGACGAAACAGTTCAAATGGAGGAATGATAATGTTTGATCGTTTAGAGGATATTCTAATTAGATATAAAGAAATTGAAGAAGAATTGCTAAATCCAGGTATAGTTAATGATCAAAAGAAATATAGAGACCTTATGAGGGAGCAGTCTAATCTATCAGAGATTGTGGAAAAGTACCTGGAATATAAAGAAAATAAAAAGACCATAGAAGACAGTCTCGAAATGTTAAATGAAGAAAGTGATGAAGAGATTAGGGAACTGGCCAGAGAAGAATTAAATGAGTGTAAAAAAAGAATAGCTGTGATTGAAGAGGAACTTAAGATATTACTACTTCCTAAGGATCCTAATGATGATAAGAACGTAATCGTTGAAATCAGAGCCGGTGCCGGTGGAGACGAGGCGGCTTTATTTGCAGCTGAATTATACCGTATGTATGTTATGTATGCGGAAAGAAACCATTGGAAAATTGATATGATGAACCTAAATGAAAACGGCATAGGAGGCTTTAAGGAAGTTATCTTTATGATTAACGGTAAAGGTGCCTATTCAAAGCTCAAATATGAAAGTGGAGTTCATCGTGTTCAAAGGGTGCCTGTTACAGAATCAGGCGGTAGAATTCACACTTCTACGGCAACAGTTGCCATTATGCCGGAAGCCGATGAGGTAGATATAGACATAGATTTAAATGACTGTAAATTCGATGTATTCAGATCCTCAGGTAACGGTGGACAAAGCGTTAATACTACAGATTCTGCAGTACGGTTGACTCATATACCTACAGGAATTGTTATATCATGTCAGGATGAAAAATCACAATTAAAGAATAAAGAAAAAGCAATTAAGATACTGCGTTCCCGTTTGTATGAATTAGAAATGCAAAAGGCTCAAAGTGCCGAGGCTGAGGCAAGAAAGAGCCAGATAGGTACCGGTGACCGTTCTGAGAAAATTAGAACCTATAACTTCCCCCAAGGAAGAGTTACAGATCATAGAATTAAAATGACGGTTCATCGATTGGAAGAGGTGCTAAACGGGGATCTTGATGAGATAATTGATAGCCTGATTGCAGCAGACCAGGCAGCAAAGCTTAGCAAGATGCAAGAGGAAAGCTAATATATGAATGTAAGAACGGTAATTACAAGCTTAAATAATCCGCAGATTAAGAATTTAGCCCTGTTACAAAAGAAGGCAAAAGCCAGAAAGGAGCAGGGCTTATTTGTGGTTGAAGGAATTAAAATGTTTGAGGAGGCTAGGGATTTAGGCTTGTTAGTTAAATCCTATTTATCTGAGAGCTTCTATCAGGAGAAATTAAAAACATCTGATTTTTTTACCGGATTAAATTTTGAAGTGGTAAGCGATCAGATATTTAAACAGATAACCGATACCATGACACCCCAAGGTATTATGGGAACCGTAAAAAGACCGGTATATAACTTAGATAGTATTCTATCTAAACCTAACTCCTTTTTGCTTATCTTGGAAGATATAAGAGATCCCGGTAATTTAGGTACTATGATACGTACTGCAGAAGGGGCCGGTGTTACGGGAATTATCTTAAATAGTTCTTGTGCGGACATATTGCAACCTAAAGTGGTTAGGGCCACCATGGGTTCTATATATAGGGTTCCGTATTACCTGGCAGAGGATTTTACAGCTATTCTTAATATGCTTAAAGATGAAGGATTTAAATTATATGCAGCCCATTTGTCCGGTCATTTATATGATCAGGAAGGAAGTTTTTTAGGTAAATGTGGCTTACTAATCGGAAATGAAGCCCATGGGCTAAAAGAAGAAACAAGTGCCATGGCAGATTATCTGATTAAAATTCCTATGGAAGGTAAGGTGGAATCACTAAATGCCGCCATTGCTGCAGCCATATTAATGTATGAAGCAGCCAGACAAAGAAGAAAAAAATAAAATTAGAAAACAATTAAAAAATATGTCATACTATTGTATATTTTGGTTCTTTTATATAAAATAGAAGTATCAGAACAGAAAGGGGGAGGATTGGGATAATGAATTCTATTGCATGGCTTATACTTTTAATCTTATTGATATTTGTTGAATTTATAACTTTGGGGCTTACAACTATTTGGTTTGCAGGGGGATCCCTAGTAGCATTTATTGTATCATTATTCTATGACAACCTACTTGTAGAAATAATATTATTTCTTGTAATATCTCTGGTCTTATTATTCTTCACCAGACCAATTGTAAAAAAGTATTTTAATTCCACCCGTGTTAAGACAAATTACGCCGCTATAATTGGAAAGGAAGCATTAGTTACTGCTAGGATTGATAATATGAATGGAACCGGACTGGCGGTAGTTGAAGGACAGGAGTGGACGGCAAGATCGATTAATGGTGAAGTAATAGAAAAAGGAACTAAGGTAATTGTAGAGGAAATATCGGGAGTTAAACTAATGGTTAAGATAAAAAAGGAGGGGTAAATATGCCTACAGAAATGATTGTAATTGTTTTTGTTGTAATTTTTCTATTAATAATAGCATCCTGTGTTAGAATTGTACCTCAAGCCCATGCATATATTTTGGAGCGCTTGGGAGGATATCAGGCAACTTGGGAAGTGGGAGTACACATTAAGCTTCCTTTAATTGACAGAGTGGCAAAAAGAGTACTGCTGAAAGAACAAGTAGCAGATTTTCCACCACAACCGGTTATTACAAAAGATAATGTCACTATGAGAATTGATACGGTTGTATTCTTTCAGATAACGGATCCTAAGATGTACACTTATGGAGTAGAAAATCCCATACTAGCTATTGAGAACTTAACAGCCACTACATTAAGAAATATTATCGGTGACTTGGAGTTGGATGAAACCTTAACATCTAGGGAAATTATTAATTCTAAGATGAGAATGATTTTGGATGAGGCTACTGATCCATGGGGAATTAAGGTAACCCGTGTAGAACTTAAAAACATCATACCTCCTGCAGCTATTCAAGATGCCATGGAGAAGCAGATGAAGGCTGAGAGAGAACGTAGGGAAGCTATCCTTATTGCCGAAGGACAGAAAAAATCAGAAATCCTTGTAGCAGAGGGAAGAAAAGCAGCTGCTATTCTTGATGCAGAGGGTGAGAAAGAATCTGAAATTCTTCGGGCAGAAGCAAAGAAAGAAGCTATGATTAAAGAAGCAGAGGGTGAAGCTCAAGCAATCTTAGCCGTACAAAAAGCCCATGCCGAAGGAATACGTTTCCTTAAGGATGCAGATCCTTCTTCTGCAGTACTTCAGCTTAGAAGTATGGAGGCTTTTGAAAAGGCCGCAGACGGTAAGGCAACAAAAATTATTATTCCTTCTGAAATACAGGCTGTAGCAGGACTGGCTAAGTCTTTAGTTGAGGTGGTAAAGGAAGATTAGTATGGTAATTACTTATATTAAGTAATATGAGTATACTTAAATAACCTGCTTATTAGTATGGATGCTTTTTGGTTATACATACCAAGAGCATCCATTTTTATTTGGATTTAATAAAAAAGCCCAAATTTATTAAGTGAAATTTAAGAAAATTCTACTTGATTTATTTTAAGGGAATGTTATATTATAAACAAATATGTAAAGTAATTACATAGCCATAGATATATAGATAAGCAAATCATAAGAAGATATAGGCTTTATAAAACATAATTTTAGGATAAGGATTTGGATTGTAGGTGAGATATATGAAAAAAGTTAAGGAATTTATTTTATCACCATATTTTATAGCAGCTTTATTTGCCTTAAAGATGATAGTATATTATGCTTTAATTGATGTAAATCGTATGTGGATTATTCTTATTATCATCAGCATGGCTGTTTGGGCTTTAATATTTATGTTTTTTGGCAGATGTGGGCTTAAGCGCAAGCGAGGAGTTTTTCTTTTGGTTTACAGTTTGCTAAGCCTTTTAATGTTTGCCGATACTATGTACTATAATTACTATAATCAGACGGTATCAGTAAGGCAGCTTTGGCAAGTAAAGGCTGTTACGGCGGTACCGGATAGTTTTATAGCTACACTTATACCAGCCAGCTTTTTGCTATTTGTTGATATACCTTTTGTATATCATTCTTTTAAGAAGTATTCAAAAAGGTTTCACAATATGAAACCCATATATCATAAAGAATTTAAAATTGCATTTTATTTACTTACAGCCATTATTTTTACCATGATTGTTAATCCTTTTCAGTCGGCAGCTATTGCAACTGTAAATAGCATGGAGTTTTTTACAAGCCATGTGGGAGATATATATGAGACCATAGCCGATAATCTGACTAAGGGTGAGATGGAAGAAGAAGAGATACTTGAAGTGGTTGCAGAAAACACCCAGGAAGAACCAAAAACGCCCAGGTATTATCAAGTGGGTAAAGGAAAGAATTTAATTGTTATTCAGTTGGAAGCTTTTCAGGATTTTGTTATAAATGCATATTATAACGGACAGGAAATTACCCCTAATTTAAACAGACTGTTAGAAAATGATACCTTATATTTTGACCGGTACTATTCCAATACCGGTAAGGGAAATACTGCTGATGCAGAATTTTCTAGTCTTAACAGTTTATATCCTTTAATTGACGGAGAAATATACCGTCTATATGAAGACAATACATTCCGGGGGCTGCCTTGGCTTATGAGAGAGCAAGGGTACAGGGCATTTGCCGTTCATGGATTTGAGGGAGAATTCTGGAACAGGGAATACGCATATCCTTACCAAGGATTTGAAGATTATATTAGCATGGAGGATTTAGAGCAGGATGAAATTATCGGTATGGGCATATCTGATAAGTCCATGTTTAGACAAGTGCTACCTATATTAAAAGAGCAAGAAGGTTCCTTCTTTTCTTTTATAATTACCTTGACCAATCATCATCCTTATGTTTTGGATGAACAGTATCATTCCTTAGAGCTTTTAGAGGAGGATATAGATACTAAATTTGGTAATTATCTGCAGACAGTCCGTTATACCGATGAAGCTATAGGTCAGTTTATTAATGATTTAAAAGAAGCGGGCTTATACGAAGATACTGTTATAGCCCTTTATGGAGATCATCACGGACTAAATTGTACTATGAAAGATGTGAATGATAGAGTAAGTGAGTTTATCGGAAGAGAATATGATTATGATGAGATGTTAAATGTACCTTTAATTATCCATGTACCTAACAGCGGTATTAAGGAAACTATCCATACAACCGGTGGTCAGATTGACTTTTTGCCCACCATAGCCAATATAATGGATCTTAGTCTTGATGATACCTTGTATCTTGGCCAGGATCTTACTAATGCAGAGGAAGGATTTGTAGCATTTACTACTTTTCTTTTTGAAGGATCCTTTGCGACTAATGAGGTGATATTCCAGATATCCCGGGAGGGTATATTTGAAAATAGCCGGGCTTGGAAGATAGGGACAAATGAAGAAGTGGATATAGAGCCTTATCGAGAATATTATGATAAAGCAATTTTACTTAAAAAAACTTCTAAAGAAATTATGGAACAAGATTTGATGGCAAAACAAGAAGATGCTCAGTAATAATAAAACCTGCCTATATTATTAGGGCAGGTTTTTCTTGACATTATAGTAAAATTGGAATATTGTATAATTAAACACTAGCAAGGTATAATTATAAAACCTGAGATATTGGAGGAATAGTATGAATTTAAAAGGACGGAGCTTTCTAACATTAAAAGATTATTCCCGAGAGGAAATTGAATATTTACTTGATTTAGCAGGGAAGCTAAAAGAGAAGAAGAAGTTAGGGATTATAGGTGACAGTCTTAAAGGAAAGAATATAGCCTTAATCTTTGAAAAGCCATCAACCAGAACCAGATGTGCCTTTACTATAGGTTGTATTGATGAGGGAGGTCATGCTGAATATTTAGGAAAGGATGACATTCAGCTGGGCCATAAGGAAAGTATCGAGGATACCGCAAGGGTATTGGGAAGAATGTTTGATGGAATTCAGTTTCGTGGATTTTCCCATGAAAATGTGGAAAAGTTAGCCCAGTATAGTGGTGTTCCGGTATGGAACGGCTTGACTGACAGTTATCATCCTACACAAATTCTGGCTGACTTCTTGACATTAAAAGAGCAGTTTGGTAAGCTTGAAGGGTTAAAATTAGTGTATGCAGGAGATGGGCGAAATAATGTGGCTAACAGCCTTCTAATAGGTTGTTCGAAAATAGGTATAAATATTACCGTTCTTTCTCCTAAATCATTATGGCCGGAAGAAGAACTGATTGATATCTGCAGAGGATACGCAGATCTTTCAGGAAGTAAAATTGAACTTACCGATAATATTGATGGAGTTGTTGGAGCAGATGTAATATATACCGATGTTTGGTGCTCCATGGGTGAGGAGGATTTGGCAGCAGAACGGATAGCACTATTAAAGCCCTATCAGGTTAATAAGGAAATGCTAGCCTATACCGGTAATCCTAAGACAATAGTCCTTCACTGCCTACCTGCCGTCAAGGGAAATGAAATAACCCATGATGTATTTGAGAGTTTTAGTAAGGTTATTTTTGATCAGGCCGAAAATCGTATGCATACTATTAAGGCAATTATGGTAGCTACTCTAGGTAATGAGTAGTTATAAGTCAACTTAACTTTAAAGGAGTCCTACTTATGTACCAAGAGAGAGTTGTTTTGTGTGCCAGCAGTGCCTATGAAAAGAAATTTTATCTTAATGAAGATTTTCATGCACTTCCCGAGCAAATAAAACAGGAATTAAAAATCATGTGTGTACTTTATACAGAAGATGTGGGTGGTACCTTAACCTTAGAATTTGATGAAGAAGGAAATTTGCTTCTAAAAGTAGATGCATATGAAGAAGATTATTATTTTGATGAAATAGGAAGTGTACTTAAAATAAAGGAAATTAGAAGGACAAGGAAAGAACTTCTGCAGTCTCTTGAGCTGTATTATAAGGTGTTTTTCCTTAATCAAGATGTTTCAGATCTTTTATAAATCTACTTTAGGAGGATAGATATGATATTTGTAATAGACGTGGGTAATACAACCATGACCATGGGTGTTTTTGACAAAGATGAGATTAAGGCCAAATTCAGGCTGACTACTCAGATTAACAGAACTTCCGATGAATATGGACTTTATCTGGCAGATTTACTGACGCTAAAAGGAATATCCATAGATGATATTGAAACTGTAGTTATTTCATCCGTAGTACCTAGGGTTATGTATTCCCTGGTTTCAGGTATCAAAAAGTATATAGGTATTACACCATTAATTCTGGGTGTAGGAGCAAAAACAGGTATAAAAATACCCATACCAAATCCCAAAGAAGTAGGTGCCGATAGGGTGGCAGATGCGGTAGGGGCTTATGAAATATACGGTGGTCCTGTCCTTGTGGCTGACTTTGGAACAGCCAATAAATATGATTTAATCACTGAGGATGGTTCACTTATAGCTGCTGTGACCTGTCCGGGTCTTAAGATGTCTGCCAATGCCATGTGGTCCGGTACTGCAAAACTTCCGGAGGTTGAAATTGCCCTACCTGATACTATCTTGGCTAAGGATACCGTTACCAGTATGCAGGCAGGTTTGGTATTTGGTTGTATAGGACAGACAGAATATATTATAAAAAGAATGCTTAAGGAAGCCGGCTTGGATAAATGCACCGTAGTAGCTACCGGTGGACTAGGTAGGATTATTGCTAATAATACTGATGTAATAGATATATATGACCCCAATTTATTATTAAAGGGTTTAAAATTCATAGCAGATAAAAACAGAGTAAAATAAATAAGCTAATAGGAGAATTGAATGAGCTTTTATATCGGTGATGTAGAGATAAAGGGAAAATTATGTTTAGGTCCAATGGCGGGGGTAACTGACCTGCCATTTCGCTTATTATGTAAGGAAAAAGGTGCCGACCTTGTATATACAGAGATGGTCAGTGCTAAAGGAATCAAATACAACAACAATAATACCAAGGAGCTTCTTTCCGTTAAAGATGAGGAAAGGCCGGTTGCTATTCAATTGTTTGGTTCTGATCCGGATATTATGGCGGATACTGCCAAGAAAATAGAGTATATGAATTTTGATATTTTAGATATAAATATGGGATGCCCGGTTCCCAAGATTGTAAATAATAAAGAAGGCTCTGCCTTAATGAATAATCCAAAACTGGTAGGAGAAATTGTATCAAAAGTATCTAAAGCTATAAAAAAACCGGTAACAGTAAAGATACGCAAGGGCTTTGATAAGGAAAATGTAAATGCTGTGGAGATAGCAAAGATTGCAGAAGAAAGCGGTGCCGCCGCTATTGCTGTTCATGGAAGAACCAGGGAGCAATTTTATAGCGGAAAGGCAGACTGGGATATTATTCGCCAAGTTAAGGAAGCAGTATCAATACCTGTTATAGGAAGCGGGGATATAATAAAACCTGAGGATGCAAAAGCTATGCTTACAGACACCGGCTGCGACGGAATAATGATAGCCAGAGCTGCCAGGGGTAATCCCTGGATATTCCAACAAATAAAAGCATACTTGAACTTGGGAATAATAATGGAAAAGCCCAGCTTTGATGAGGTGGCTAAGATGATACTGCGCCATGGCAGATTGGCTATAGAGTACAAGGGGGAATATATAGGTATGAGAGAAATGCGAAAACATGTGGCATGGTATACCTCAGGTTATCCCGGTTCTGCTAAACTTAGGAATAGGATTAATGAGATTGAGACCTTTAAGGAGTTGGAAGTTTTAATGGATGAATATATAGACCTGTTAAAATAACCAAACTTTATGAATAAATATATTGGTTTCTAACAAAATTGACAAAGTTATATAATTTTATAAAAAAGAATTGATTTTTTACAAAATTAGAGTATAGTATACTTACTAGAAAGACAGATGTATGTCGTGCAAGAACAAAGTGGAGGAATGAATATGGAAAAATTAAAGGTTGGTATTCTTGGCGGTACCGGAATGGTAGGACAAAGATTTATATCTCTTCTTGAAAATCATCCATGGTTTGAAGTGGTTACGGTAGCTGCTAGTCCTAGAAGTGCCGGTAAGACTTATGAAGAGGCAGTAGGTAACAGGTGGAAGATGGCTACACCTATGCCTGATAAAGTTAAGAAGCTAATTGTAAAGGATGTTAATGATATTAAGGAAGTAACCGAAAGTGTTGATTTTGTATTTAGCGCCGTAGATATGTCTAAGGAAGAAATAAAGGCAATTGAAGAAGCCTATGCTAAGACCGGTACACCTGTGGTCTCCAATAACAGTGCCCATAGATGGACACCGGATGTTCCTATGGTAGTACCGGAGATAAATCCGGAACATTTAGAGGTTATTGAGGCACAAAAAAAGCGTCTTGGAACAGATAGAGGTTTTATTGTAGTAAAACCCAATTGCTCAATCCAAAGCTATGCCCCTGCCTTACATGCTCTGAAAGAATATAAGCCTAAGGTTGTTGTGGCTACCACTTATCAAGCTATTTCCGGAGCAGGTAAGAATTTTGAAGATTGGCCTGAAATGGTAGATAATATAATTCCATATATCGGCGGTGAAGAAGAAAAGAGTGAGCAGGAACCTCTTAGGCTATGGGGCAAGGTTGAAAATGGCCAAATAGTTAAAGCAGAAGAACCGGTAATTACTACTCAATGTATCCGGGTACCGGTAAGTGACGGTCATACAGCAGCTGTTTTTGTCAGCTTTGAGAAAAAACCTTCTAAGGAAGAAATTATTAAAGCATGGAATGAATTTAAGGGCCTTCCTCAGGAATTATCCCTTCCTTCCGCACCTAAGCAATTTATTAAATATTTTGAAGAGGAAAATCGTCCTCAGGCTAAGCTTGATAGAGATTACGAAAATGGTATGGGCGTTACCTTAGGAAGACTTCGTGAAGATAGAGTATATGATTATAAATTTGTCGGCTTATCCCATAACACAGTCCGAGGGGCAGCAGGGGGTGCAGTACTTATTGCTGAACTACTAAAAGCCCAAGGATATATTACAAAAAAATAAGCATTAAATGAGGGGCTACTGTAGCAGTAGCCCCTTAAATTTTCTATATTATTTTTCATTAAAGATATATCTTATAAATTTCACGGCATTATCTTTATTAGTAGAATTTCTAACAATTCCTATTAAAAAAGGATCATCATCACTGGTTTGTGAATACTCCTTAAATAATTTAGTGTCTTTTAAATATATGCCATAGGCAGCAACCTTAGGATTTTCCTCAGTACCTGAAAGATAAAACTTGTCCGTAAGAGAACTATATAAATCAGTAGGCAGCTGATCAGACAGTGGATCGAAAATTCCAACCTCCACATTGGTAGCAAATTCCGAAAGGGGTGCAATAACAAGATCTATGTCAGCTGTTACTAATTGAGCAGCAAATACCTGGCGCATATTTACAGCTAAATCAGCAGGTCCGTTATAATAAAAGTTATAGTTAAAATAAACATTTTCTGTTTTAGTATCAAGCTTTAAATATTCTGTCATTTTGCTTTCATATTCATCCCAAACATCAGTATTTATAGGATTGTTAATGATTGCAGCATATAATTTGGTATCGATTTTTGGTTTTGTAAATGTATATATTGTATAGGATATAAAGGCAATCCCTAATATTATCAGAAGTCCGTGCAATTTGTAATATTCCCATATATAAGATATTCTCTTTTCCCAGGACATATCCTTTAGTTTTTCTTTTTCTGATTGTTCTTGTCTTGGCTGATATATTGTAGCATCTTCATCCAGCCTTGTTTTTTTTGGCATAATAACCTCCATATCATTGTAATTATATTAAATTATATTTGTATATATCGTCTATGGCTACAGTATAGTGTACCATAAGCTTGTCAGGAAAAAAAGAAAATACTTATTAAAATTATCTAAAAATATATTCATTAAAATAAGTAATATTTAAATACTAAAAGTATGTAAAATATATGGCTACTAAATAAGATACTGCTTATTGAAATACCAAAGTATGTATAATATAATAGGAATACTGGTGGGTATAAATAACTTTAAGGAGGATTAACTTAATGAAATACGGTTTTTTTGATGATTTAAATCGTGAGTATGTAATAACAAATCCGCAGACCCCATATCCCTGGATAAACTATTTGGGATCACAGGAGTTTTTTTCATTAATCTCAAATACAGCCGGCGGCTATAGTTTTTACAAGGATGCGAGACTTAGAAGAATTACCCGTTATCGCTATAATAATGTACCCTTGGATTTGGGTGGCGGAAAGTATTACTACATCAATGATGGAGAAGAAGTTTGGTCACCGGGATGGGCACCGGTAAAGAAAGATTTGGATAATTATGAATGCAGACATGGTATGGGCTATACAAAAATTTTGGGGGAGCTAAATGGAATAAAAACCAGTATTACATATTTTGTTCCGCTTAATACCAATGCTGAGGTACATAAAGTAGTAATAAATAACAAGTCTAATGTGGAAAAAAATATAAAACTTTTTTCCTTTGTAGAGTGGTGCCTATGGAATGCCTTAGATGATATGACAAACTTCCAAAGAAATTATAATACAGGCGAAGTTGAAGTTGAGGACTCAGTAATATATCATAAGACGGAGTATAAAGAAAGAAGAAACCATTATGCTTTCTTCTCTGTTAATGCTCCTATATATGGATTTGATTCTGATAGAGAAAGTTTTATGGGAACTTATAACGGTTTTCATAATCCGGATGCTGTATTTAAGGGAGAGCCCACCAACTCCATTGCTGACGGATGGCATCCAATTGCTTCCCATTGTCTTGAGATTAATTTGAAGCCCGGTGAGACTAAGGAATTAGTCTTTCTATTAGGTTATATTGAAAATGATCCTGATGATAAATGGGAAGGGAAAAATATAATTAATAAAAAGAAAGCAAAGGAAATGATTCAGACATTTTCAACTATAGAAGCAGTGGACAGGGCTTTAGATGACTTGGCAGACTATTGGGATCAGTTATTATCCAAGTATATTCTTGATTCCCATGATGATAAGCTTAACCGGATGGTTAATATATGGAATCAGTATCAGTGTATGGTTACCTTTAATCTTTCAAGAAGTGCTTCATATTTTGAATCCGGTATAGGAAGGGGTATGGGCTTTAGGGATTCTAACCAGGATATTCTGGGATTTGTTCATCAGGTGCCGGATAGGGCCAGGGAAAGAATTATCGACCTTGCTTCCACCCAATTAGAAGATGGGGGAGCATATCATCAGTATCAGCCCCTTACCAAGAAGGGTAATAATGAAATCGGCGGTAATTTTAACGATGATCCTTTGTGGTTGATATTATCTACCGTATCCTACATAAAGGAAACAGGTGATTATTCTATACTGGATGTAATGACTCCTTATGATAATGATGAATCAAAAAGTAAGCCTTTATCTGATCATTTAAAGAGATCTTTTGATCATGTACTTAATAATTTAGGACCCCACGGACTTCCTCTGATAGGAAGAGCTGACTGGAATGATTGCTTAAATCTTAATTGCTTCTCATCGGAACCGGGAGAATCCTTCCAAACCACCACAAGTAAGGATGGTAGGGTGGCAGAATCGGTGATGATTGCCGGAATGTTCTGTTATATAGGTGAGGAATATGCCAGACTTATGGAAAAGGTGGGTAATAAAGAGGAAGCTAATCGGGCTTTTGCTGAAGTTAGAAAAATGCGTGAAGTCATTATGGAACACGGTTGGGATGGTTCATGGTTTGTTCGTGCCTATGACGATTTTGGCAGGAAGGTGGGAAGCCATGAGAATGAAGAAGGTAAGATCTTTATAGAGTCCCAGGGTCTATGCATTATGGGACGCTGTGGCTTAGAAGACGGTAGGGCCATACAGGCCTTAGATGCGGTAGAAGAGCGTCTGGCTACTAAGTATGGTTTAGTACTTCTTAATCCTGCTTATACCAAATACTATATTGAATACGGTGAAATTTCTACTTATCCTGCGGGATATAAGGAAAATGCCGGTATCTTCTGTCATAACAATGCATGGATTATGGCAGCAGAGGCTATTGTGGGTAGAGGTGATAAAGCATTTGATTATTATACAAGAATTGCACCGGCCTATACAGAGGAACGCTCTGAAATTCATCGGATGGAACCTTATGTATATTCCCAGATGATAGCCGGTAAAGATGCAAGCCGTTTTGGAGAAGCAAAGAACTCTTGGCTGACCGGAACAGCTTCATGGAATTTTGTAGCCATATCCCAATATATCCTGGGAATAAAGCCTGATTTTGACGGATTGATTGTAGATCCATCAATACCTAAGGGGTGGGACGGTTATACCGTAACAAGACAATATCGTGGAGATACATATAGAATAACTGTTAAAAATCCTAATCATGTATCCTGTGGTGTGTCTAAGATTACGGTGGATAATAAGGAAATATCAGGTAATATCTTGCCACTATTTGGAGACGGAAAACTTCATGAAGTAGAGGTTATTCTTGGCTAAAAACCTTATTATCTAACCCATAGAAATTTAAATATTAATCCGAGGTTGCCTCTAGTTTATGCTAGTATATTATGAGGCAGCCTCTTATATTTAATATTCCTGGAAAATATGTTAGTTAGAAACGAGGGTAATAATGAAACGAACTTTAATTATTGTGCAAGGACTTTTAATGGCTTATACAGCATTTTTTATAGTATCTTTGATATATACATTTTTTACAGGTATATTTATTCTTATAACAGGACTTCAGGAAGTTAATTCCCAGATAGACTACTGTCTTATGGTAATGGCTGTTATGACAGCTTGTCTACTTTTCTATCTATGGTACAAAAAATATATGGGCCATGTGGAGGCAGCTGTAGATTTTAGAAAAATATTCTCTTTAAAACATATAGGCATTTACCTTATGATTGCTCTGGGTTGTCAGTTTTTTGTGTCGGGAATATTATCCCTAATTAGGCCTTTGTTTGCAAACTTATTTGCCAATTACGAAGAAACGATTAGCTCTATCTTTGTTGCAGATACCGTAATTGTTGCTGTATATGTAATAATACTTGCACCAATAATTGAAGAATTAATACTTCGAGGTATTTTATTTAACAGATTACGGTATGGACTTTCATTTTACTCAGCTAATCTTATTCAGGCCTTGGTATTTGGAATTTACCATTGGAATATAATACAAGGACTATATGCCTTTGGAATTGGTTTGATTTTGGGTTATGTATATGAAAAAACCCGGTCATTATATGTACCTATACTGCTTCATGTATTTATTAATGGCTTGGGTTTTTTAATAAGAATATTTAATTTTGGTACTTATATTTCAATATGGGCGGCAATTCTTATAGGAGCTATATTCCTATTTGCAGGAATTTTTCTTTTTGCTCGAAACCTAGGGGATTTAAACAATAAATAAAACATCTTGCTTTGTTGAAAAAATATTATATAATTGTAATACAAAATAATTTTATCCGGTAATTATCCGTACCATAATCGGACGGAAAGTAAACCGGACAGTATTTACTTATACAGCTATAAAAACTGTTTTTAAGTAAATCCTACCTATAGACCCATGATTTCAAGCTATGGTCAAAATTGAAAGGAGGATATTATGAAAACAATATCAAAAACCCGTACATTACAGATGGTACAATTGGCACTTTTTACAGCTATAATCTTGCTTTTGGCTTTTACTCCAATAGGTTACATCAAATTACCGACGGGCTTATCCATTACAATAATTGGGATACCGGTTATTATCGGAGCTATTACCTTAGGACCTGTAGGTGGTGCGATTCTTGGTACAGTATTTGGTTTATCTAGTTTTGCCCAATGCTTTGGATTTGATCCCTTTGGAGCAATGTTATTAGGAATTAATCCCATAGGAATTTTTATCACCTGTATGGTACCTAGAGTATTAATGGGCTGGTTAACGGCATTAATTTTTCAGGCTTTGAAAAGATTTGATAAAACTAAGTTATTAAGCTATGTAATAACAAGTATAGCAGGGTCTATATTAAACACCGTATTATTTATGACTACTTTGATGATTTTCTTTTTTAATACACCGGAAATACAAAAGATTGCACAAGAGAGCTTTAATACAGGTAATGTATTTGTATTGATTATAGCAATGGCAGGTGTTAATGCCATAGCTGAGATAATTGTCAGTGGTATTATAGGTACAGCCATTTCCAAATCTATTGATAAATTCACAAAAAAGACCATGGTTTATTAATATAAAATTAATATAATTTTTAAAAACCAGTAAAAATTGGCATTGACATACCGGTATCTATATGATACAATATCAAAGCTGTAATAATTTCATATATAAAAGAAGAGTATCCATCTCTCACCCATAGCGTAAATTTCAACATTTACTGTGACCGGGTTAATATAAATTTTGCCGAAGAATAGTGTATATAATTATATATATAATTGGCAATATTATATATTGTTCCAATCGGGAATGATATTAGGTATAAGCAGGTGGATAATCTATGTTATCCACCTTTTATTATTATATAAATTCAAAGTTTGGATAACGGAAACTGTAAATGTTATATAACCTATGGAGGTGTAGTACTATTAGCGATTTAATGATTAATGAACAGATCAGAGATAAGGAAGTCCGCCTTATTAATGAGGATGGTGAGCAGCTGGGAATCATGTCAGCAAAAGAGGCTTTAAAGCTGGCTAGGGAAGCAAATTTAGATTTGGTTAAAATTGCTCCTTCAGCAAAGCCACCGGTATGTAAAATTATCGATTATGGTAAGTTCAGATATGAGCAAACAAGAAAAGAAAAGGAAGCTAAGAAGAAGCAGAAGACTACTGAGGTGAAAGAAATTCGATTCTCTCCTAATATTGATGAGAACGATTTGAATACTAAAGCCAATATGGCCCGTAAATTTATTAGTAAGGGTGATAAGGTGAAAGTTACCTTACGTTTCCGCGGAAGAGAGATGGCACATACATCTTCTTCAAAAGTTATCTTAGATAATTTCTATTCTAAGCTTGAAGATATTGCTGTAATTGATAAACCTGCAAAGCTCGAAGGACGAAATATGACTATGTTCTTATCAGAAAAACGTTAAAATAGTTAAAACAGCTATTAGTTAGTCTGCAAAAATGCAGGAACAGGCTGTATAAATATTTAAGGAGGAAGCATAATGCCAAAATTAAAAACAAACAGAGCGGCAGCGAAGCGTTTTAAGAAAACAGGAACCGGTAAACTTAAGAGAATGAAGGCTTACAAGAGCCATATTTTAACGAAAAAAACCTCTAAAAGAAAGAGAAATCTTAGAAAAGCAACTATTACTGATGCAACAAATGTAAAGAACATGAAGAAAATATTACCATATCTATAGAGATTGGTGATAAGGAGGGATAAAAAATGGCAAGAGTTAAAGGCGGATTAAACGCTAGAAAGAAACATAATCGTGTATTGAAGCTGGCAAAAGGCTATAGAGGAGCCAGATCAAAACAATATAGAGTAGCAAAACAATCAGTAATGAGAGCCTTGGCTTCATCTTTTGCAGGCAGAAAGCAAAGAAAAAGAGATATGAGATCTCTATGGATTGTAAGAATCAATGCTGCAGCCAGAATGAATGGCTTATCTTATAGCAGATTAATGCACGGCTTAAAACTGGCTAATGTTGAAATAAATAGAAAGATGCTTTCAGAAATGGCTATCAATGATGCAGAAGGCTTTAAGGAGCTTACTGAAGTGGCCAAGTCTAAATTAGCATAATTTGATAATTGATTAATAAACTGTATTCTAGTAGGTGTTAAAGCTTGCAAGGATACAGTTTTTTGAATTTATAAAGCTTTTTATTGCAAATTTATTAATATTGGTTTATGATGCTTATAAATATTGGTAATTGATAACATAGGGTAGGAAGGTGGCGTCATGAGAAATAAATTATCTAATTTAATATGGGGAATTATATTTATAGTAGTTGGGGTAGGAATCGCCGGAGATGCTATGCAACTATGGGATTTTACCTTGTTTTTTCCTGGTTGGTGGACTTTGTTTATAATTATTCCTTGCTTACTAAGCCTTATTCAAAACGGTTTCAATATAGGTGCCATTACGGGCTTAATTATAGGGGCTATGCTTTTTGCTTCCCGATATGTGAGCTTTAATATTAATTATTGGAGATTAATTGTACCTATTATACTTATAAGTATAGGATTAAAAATTATTTTCCAGGAAGTATTTAAAAAAACAATTAGATTTGATAATACCGTACATGTTGAAGGACAGGAAAATTTTCATAATATAAATAGAAAAGAATATAATGCAATCTTTGCAAGCAATAATATAAAAATTGATGATCAATTTATGGGAACAAGTTTAAATGCAATATTTGGTGGGATTGCACTAGACTTAAGGGATGCCATAATTACTTGTGATGTTGAAATTTCCGCAACGGCTATCTTTGGAGGAATTGATATTTATCTTCCCAAAGGAGTACAGGTAAAGATAAACAATATTCCTGTTTTTGGAGGGGTAAGCAATAAAGCCGTTTATAATGGAGAACCAAGTGATTATACTATTTACATTAATTCCACCACTATGTTTGGGGGGATAGATATTAGATGAATACATTTCAAAAAGTAATAAAATATTTAGCTATGGCATTTGCAATCTTATTAACGGTTGGTATTATTACGGCTATTGTGGGATTTGTTTCGGCGATTATATTTGCTGTTGATAGTAATTATGAAGAAGGGGTAGACTATGGCATGGATTTTAGTAATGTAGAACAGCTGGATATAGTTAATAGATATGGAAAGTTAAGATTAACAAGCGGCAGCAATTTTAAGGTTGAAGCTTCTAATGTATCAAAGGATTTTAAAGCAGAAGTAATAAACGGAACCTTAATAATTAAGGATAAAAAGATTTCCTGGCTTGATTTTGGTATCTTTAAAAGAGATTCCAGTATAACTGTATATGTACCTGAGAATTTTCTGGCAGAAAAAATAAAAATTGATAGCGGGGCCGGGCAGGTTACCCTTGAAAATTTAAATACAAAACAACTTATAATCGATGCCGGAGTAGGCAATATAAAGGGACTAAATTTATATGCAGAATCAGTTGAAATTAATGGCGGTGTTGGCAATTTAGATTTTACAGATGTGAATTTTACAGATGTTAAGTTTGATAGCGGATTAGGAAAATTATATATGGATGGAATTATCCTTGGAAATTCGGAGTTTGAATGTGGCATCGGCAGTATCAGTTTGAAGATAAAGGGTAAGAGGCAAGATTATGCTTTTAAGATTGAATCAGGTATTGGTGCTGTAAGAATTAATGGGGAAAAAATAAGTTCCGAATATAAAGATAATTATGAAGCAATACACACTATGAAGGTGAATGGGGGTATTGGAAAAGTTAGTATTGATTTTTACTAATTTTTTGTTTTAAATTTAAGGATATTCCTTGCAATCTTTGGTTATAACTATTACAATAAGAAGTAAAAAGGGGGACGTTAAAATATTACTATTATAACGTCCTTTAATTCTCTTTAGAGATATTAAGGTTACTTCTGTATCTGAAAAGGAGAATTATACATTGTCGTAGAAGATCGAACAAACATAAGGAGAAATAATAATGAAGAAGAAAAGTGTGTTGGGGCTTCTCTTATTATCATGTGTTATTACATCTGGAATGTTCTATGGAACAATGTTTTTGATGCGTCAACAGGCATATCTAAATTCTGAACAAGCCCATCTGAAAGAAGATAATAAAAAAGATTCAGATAAATCCATTGATGCTATTATAGAAGATGAAAAAGCTTATGCTGATGCCAGAAATGATAATAAAAATAAAACTGAAGAAGTAGATTCTTCAAATAAAGATGAGCCAGAGGATAAGGAAGATCCTAAGAATTCAGAAGAAAATGATGAAGATGACAAAACAGACTCGGAAGAGACCTTGGGGGATAATGTAGCAGAATTACCTGATTTAATTGGGGATAGCAGTCAGGTAGATTACATGAAGTACATTCCTGAAATGGTTATAGACTCTAATATAAAGAAGGCATTAGATATTAAGAATCCCTCTTTAGATATAAATGCAAAATCAGCTATATTAATTGATGTAAACACAAAAAGAGTATTATATTATAAAGATCCTGTAGTACCGGTATTTCCGGCCAGTACGGCCAAGTTATTAACGGCTCTGGTGTCATTAGAGTTATGTACTCAAGATGAGAAAGTAACTGTGGGAGATGAATTGGATTTAGTTGCTTCGGATTCTACAGTGGCTAATCTTAGAAAGGGACAAGTTCTAACTATTAGGAATCTAATAGAGGGAATGCTTCTTCCATCAGGTAATGATGCTGCTTATGTACTAGCGGCATATGTAGGTAAAAAGTCTTTAGGAAATAAAAAGGCAGGCATAGATGAGTCTGTACCTGAATTTATAAGATTAATGAATAAAAAAGCAAAAGGGTTAGGGGCTGTTAATTCATGCTTTAAGACTCCTGATGGATATGATGCATTGGGACAATATACAACAGCCTATGATATGGGTATGATAGGAATTGCAGCAGCCCGTAATAAGACCATTGTTGAGGTATGTAAACAATCCAGCTCGACCAATAAATTTTTAGATGGAACAGAAGTAACATGGAGAAATACCAATGCTTTAATTAGAAAAGACAGTGGATTGTATTATTCTTATTGTATCGGCTTAAAGACAGGTACAACTACAATGGCAGGAAAATGTCTTATTTCTTTAGCTAAAAAGGACGATAAGCAAGTATTAAGCGTGGTAATGAAATCCGATTCTTCAGGTAGATGGAATGATTCTATTAAATTATTGGATTATGGTCTTAGCAAATGATAATAACTATAAATAGGAGGATTAATAATATGGATGAAGAAAAGGAAACCATGTTAAATGACATGGATTTAAGTCAGAATGAAGAAACTTCCTATAGTCAAAATGAGTATCAGCAAAAAAATTATGATGATACATTATATAAAGCAAGATCATATAAAAAAATGCAGCCGGATGAACAAATTAGAAAACGAAATAAAAAAATATTGCTAAGATGTGGATTAAGTCTATCCATAATGGCAATTGCTATCATTATAGCACAAGTAATTATTACGGCAATAATTTCAAAATTTTTCCCCGCATTTACTGAATCTAGTTGGTATCTAATAAGTACAATAGCAATACCAATGATAGGTGTTGGTTTACCTGTATTCTATCTTTTAATGAAGGGCTTACCTAATTCAGATAGGGGAGAGGTAGTAAGCTTATCGATAGGTAAATTTTTAAAATATTTTATGGTATGTTCTGCAGCTATGTACTTGTCCAATTTTCTAGGAACCTTTGTTGGATTTTTGATAAATGATAACTATTTAGATACGGCAGATGCTCTAGAAGTAATTATTAACAGTAGTAATTTGTTTATTAGAATTCTTTATATGTGTATTATAGGGCCTATTGTAGAGGAAATAATTTTTAGAAAAATCTTATTAGATAAAGTCCGTAGATTTGGTGACTTACCTGCTATTTTATTTACCGGTCTGGCTTTTGGTTTATTCCATATGAATTTATCCCAATATTTTTATGCATCAGTATTGGGTATGATTTTTGCCTATATAACCATAAATACTAATACTATAAAATACGCTATTTTATTACATATTATGATAAACTTTATTGGTTCAGGTATAGTTCCTTTAATTATTGCCAGTGAAAATATGGTGGGCATGGGGCTGATTTCTATTTGGGTATTTGCCTCAATTGTTATAGGTGCAATAATTTTTATTAGAAATTTTAAGCGCATAAAGTTTAATAAGCCCGGGGCTCCTTTAGTAATGGATAAGGATTATTTTTTAAATTTTGGATCCATATTATTTACAGTATTATGTGTTGTAATGATTGTTTTGACTCTATAAGAGTAAATTGGGATATTAAAATTAAAAACAGCTGTGTGTGTTATTTAACACACACAGCTGTTCCGGATGCTGTAACCATAAGCATGCCATTGTCGCTGCCAAGAACTTCATAGTCTATATCTACGCCCACTATTGCATTGGCTCCTAATGCAGCTGCACGCTGTTTCATTTCCGCTATGGCTTGTTGTCTGGCATGAATCAACTCATCTTCATATGAACTGGATCTACCTCCGAAGAAATTTGATAAACCGGCTTTAAAGTCTTTTAAAAAATTTACTCCGGAAATTACTTCACCAAATACTATGTCTAAGTAAGCTTCAATTTCCTTGCCTTCAACAGAAGGTGTAGTGGTAATAATCATATTAATCCAACCTTTCTTGTATAAAATTTTATTTGGCCTTATGTGGTATTATTATTAGTATAAATAATTATAATATAGGTGAAAATTGTGTCAATAAATTACAAGATATTCTAATATTTCTAATAGAGATTTAATCTACTTAATAATATGAATAAAAATTATAAATTATAAAATATAACATGGAATTAATACTTTAAAAAGGTTATGATAAACATGCAAATATTAATGACCTTGAAATAGAAAAGTTATAGGAAGGAGATAGTATGAATAATTTTACTTTTTATAGCCCTACTTATTTTGTTTTTGGTAGAAAAACTGAAAATGAAGCCGGCCATTATGTTAAAAGATTTGGTGGAAGTAAGGTACTTATCCATTACGGTGGAGGTTCAGCCATTAGATCCAGACTTCTTGATAGAGTAAAAGCCTCCTTAGAAAAAGAAAATATTGAATTTATTGAACTTGGGGGTGTTAAGCCAAATCCAAGAAGTGGCCTAGTATATGAAGGAATTGATTTATGTAGAAAGGAAAATGTAGATTTTATTCTTGCGGTTGGAGGAGGCAGTGTTATTGATTCTGCCAAAGCAATCGCAGCCGGTGTAAAATATGAGGGAGACTTTTGGGATTTCTATGAGGGAAAACCGGTAACAGAAGCCCTTCCGGTGGGAACAATATTAACTATTGCAGCAGCCGGTAGTGAAGGCTCAGGAGATTCTGTTATAACCAAGGAAGAGGGTATGTTAAAAAGAGGAGCAGGAGGAGAGGCCTTAAGACCGGTATTTTCTATCCTTAATCCTGAACTTACCCAGACCTTACCTGCCTATCAGACTGCATGCGGAGCAACAGATATTATGGCCCATGTATTTGAGAGATATTTTACAAATACTAAGGAAGTGGAGATAACAGACCGTCTATGCGAAGCTGTACTTTTAACCATGATAAAAGAAGTGCCCAGAGTAATTAAAGATCCTAATAATTATGAGGCTAGGGCAAATATAATGTGGGCCGGAATGGTTGCCCATAATAATCTGGTGGGAGTAGGAAGGGAGCAAGATTGGTCAAGCCATGGTATTGAACATGAACTGTCTGCCCTCTATGACGTGGCTCATGGAGCAGGACTTGCGGTAGTATTTCCGGCATGGATGACTTATGTAATGAAACATGATATAAACCGTTTTGCCCAGATTGCCGTAAGGGTATGGGGCTGTGAAATGAATTTTGCAAATCCAGAAGAGACCGCCAAAGAGGGAATAGAAAGATTTAAGCAGTTCTTGACTTCTATCGGAATGCCTATTACTTTCAAGGAACTGGGAGCAAAAGAAGAGGATATACCTCTAATGGTTGAAAAACTTGGTCTTGGTGAAAATGGCACAATGGGTAGTTTTGTTCCACTAAGGGCTAAAGATGTGGAACAGATATACCGTTTGGCCTTATAATAATGAGTTAATATAGAATTTATAAGGATATATTTTGGTACGTACCAACTGAGCCTTATAAAAGTTGATTCTTTATCAGTGAAAGATTTGTGAAAGGAGTCAAAGGTTTTGACAGAACTTTTAGTTAGGTTATTTGTTAAGAACAAAGAAAATATACAGGATCAGGGGGTACGTACCTCTTATGGTATTTTATCCAGTGTAGTAGGTATTATTTGCAATCTTATATTGTTTGTTGTAAAAATTATTGTGGGTTTTCTGATTAACAGTGTTTCAGTTATGGCCGATGCATTTAATAATCTTTCTGATGCTGCCTCTAGTGTAATAAGTTTTATAGGGGTGAAATTAGCAGGAAAGCCTGCAGACAAGGAGCATCCTTTTGGCCATGGAAGAATAGAGTATGTGGCAGCTTTGGCTGTTTCATTTATAATTCTTCAAGTGGGATTAACTTTACTTAAAAACTCATTTTTAAAAGTACTAAACCCTGAAAGCGTAAAATTTAATTTTGTACTTATAGGTATTTTATGTCTTTCTATATTCATCAAGTTGTGGTTAATGCTATTTAACAAGAAATTGGGCAAAAGGATTAAATCCTCTGTAATGTTAGCTACCGCAGCTGATTCTATGGGTGATGTAATGGTTACTTCTGCTACGGTTGTTTCTGCAATTATTGCAGGATTAACAGGCTGGCAGATTGATGGTTATATGGGTCTTATAGTATCTATCTTTGTTATAATTGCAGGTATTAAAATTGCTAAGGATACTTTAGAACCCCTTTTGGGACAGGCAGTAGATAGGGAAGTTTATAAAAGTATAACAAATCTAGTTGAAAGTTATCCCGGTATTGTAGGTACCCATGATTTAATTATTCATAGTTATGGCCCTAATCATCGTATGGCTACAATTCATGTTGAGGTACCTTGTGATATTAATTTTGAACAAGCCCATGAGACAATTGATCAGATAGAGAGAGACGTTCTTGAAAAAATGGATATTTTCTTGGTAATCCATATGGATCCCATTGAGGTTAATGATGTGACGGTTCTGGAAAAAAAGAAATTGGTAAAGGATATTATTGGTCGTCTTGATGATAAGGCAACTATTCATGATTTTAGAGTGGTAAATACAGAGTATCAGATAAATCTAATATTTGATCTGGTGGTATCTTTTTCTTATACTCCGGATAAAGAGCAAAAGCTTTTGACTAAGATTATAGAAGAAGTTAGGAAATGTGATGCAAGATTAAACTGTGTAATAACAGTGGAGAATAGCTATGTAGCTGAAGAATAAATGCTAGATTATATTTATTATTTTATAAAAATAATGCTTGAAAAATGTTATATGATGAGTTATAATATCATTCGTGGCATTGATATAAGACCATAGACAAGTAAATATTGGGCTATCGCCAAACGGTAAGGCACTGGACTCTGACTCCAGCATTTCTAGGTTCGAATCCTAGTAGCCCAGGTTTAAGCGCTGCAAAATGTAGCGCTTTTTTGTGTTTTTTATTATAGACCTCTTAAGTGGAAACAACCATTATTTATCTACTTAGGAGGTGTTTTTTATTTACTAAAATTGCTTGCTTAAATCATTTTAATTATGTGTTTAAGAATGTTAATCTTAACAATTAATATGCTATTTTTAAATAAACTTTGTGCATATGTATAATACCTAGTTATTATGTAAAAAAATGCTTGACACAAGAAAAAATTGGTATATAATAGAATTAAACAGGAAATAAATAGAAATAGAAGTAATGAAATACCATAATCTTAATCTTGTGATGGGAAAGGGTTGAGATAGGCAGTCCAACCTTTCTACATATAAAGTAAAGGAGGTACTATTATGAAAAACATTAAGGTGCGCAGAGCTGTTAAGGTTGAAGCTACAGTTTGGTGGATTGTCTTCTAAGATAATCAATTGATTTTTAGCCGAGGTTGCCCTATCGGTAGCCTCGGCTAAAAACAGGAAATGCTTAAAATACATAGGAAATTTGTGAGGAATGGAAGATGAATAATAATAAATATAAAAACCCTAGGATTAAACCTATTTACCCTCTTTATAGATTAAATAAAACTGAATTTAGAATAGGTGCCCAACTTGGAATAACTGCTGAATTTACCGATCCAGATGGACAGTTATGGGAATTGGCCATACGTTTAAATGGTCGTCCGGTTGAAATTGTTATTAAAGAGATGCAGAAGCTCTTTCCTGAATTAAGCCATGACGATATTTTGGAAGGTATAGAGTTACTAGATAATGAAGGATTTATAGAAGAAGCCTTATATGATGAAGAAAGTAATATAGCAAAGAGATTTATGCCTAATGTTAATTACTTTAGTAGATATATCGGAAGTAATGGGAATCGCTATCAGCCGCAGAAGTTATTAAATAATTCAACTATTCTTCTTTTAGGTCTTGGTGGTGGCGGTTCTAATATTCTGACTCTCTTAGCAGGTCTAGGACCTAAGAAGATTATTATTATTGATTATGATAATGTTGAAGAAGGAAATCTAGGAAGACAGTTATTATATACTGAGGAAGATATAGGTAAGCCCAAAGCAGAAGCGGCAGCCCATGCAATTGCAAAGATAAACTCTAATATTATTATTGAACCTTATAATAAAAAAATAATAAGACCAGAAGATGTTTTGGAGCATGTAAGTGGCGTTGATTTGGTGATTTGTGCTATTGACGAGCCTCCCTTTATTGCACAAAGAATTGTTAACAAAGCAATTGTTACTGCTAAGGTGCCATGTGTGTTTGGTGCCTCTCAAGTGAGCAGAGGTCGAGTTTTTACTGTGATACCTGGTGTAACAGGATGTTTTGATTGTATGAATCTCCATTATAGTATGAGAGATCCTCAATTTAATGAGCAGTTTATAGCATTTAGAAACATTGAGTTTTCACCCCCTACTATTGCCTATGCTCCGGCTATTTATCAGCTTACAGCAGCAATTGTTGATGAAGCAGTACGTGTAATTACAAGATATGCCGAGCCGAGAAGTTTAGGAACACAGTATGAGATTAATTTTGAGGACGGATCCTCCTTTGCTCATCCTACTTGGCCAAGGTATGCAGATGAATGTCCTACATGTGGTAATGGAGATATTGATAAGTGGGAAATCTTTAAGTATTACGAAGATAAGAAATAAACTTGTTGTTTAATTGCTTTTAGATGGGCGTAGATTATACACTGTATTGATAAAAGAGTTTAGAATTTAATTGTAGGTGAAGGTCATGGCGAGAAATAAGTATCCAGAGGAAACTAAGAAGAAGATTTTAGAGGTAGCCCGGGAGCTTTTTTACATAAAGGGTTATGATAACACAACCATACAGGATATAGTAGATAATCTTGGTGGCTTGACTAAAGGTGTTATATATCATCATTTTAAATCAAAGCAGGATATTTTAGAAAAAGTAATGGAGAGTTTGGGTGTATCTGATGAGCAATCTAATTGGTATGATAATTGGCAGGGGGAAACAGGTTTAGAGAAAATAAAATTACAAATATTAAAATCCTTTCAGAATTTTGAGAGATATGCCATTTTATACTCTGCAGAGGCCTTATTAGAAAGCCCCCGTTTAATAGGAGATGTGTATTTATCTACCCTAAATGAAAGTGCTAATTATCTAAAAGTATATATTGATGAAGGAATTAAGGACGGATCTATTTCTACACAATATTCTAAGGAACTCTCGGAGTTTATTTCTTTGATGATGAATATGTGGCTGGGTCTAAATATAATTAGCTTTTCGCGACAAGAGCTTGAAGAAAGATTGTACTTTTTGAAAAATTTACTTGAAAGTATTAATATACCCTTAATTGATGATTCAATAATTAGCGCAACCTTACGTTTACATGACTATATTCAAAAAAGAAAATAATTTGTTGTCTTTCTAATAGAAAGCAACATTATTTTTAAAGATATACATACCAAGGGTATTTTATAATTTAAAAAATAAAAGGGTAGTATAGCTACTCCTTAGTGATAGGAGGTGTATCTATATAGCTTCAAAACTTTTATTAAAACCCATATATTCTAGGAGATTAAAAGGTGGAGATTGGGTCATACTTGCAGCTAATTCTGATCCTCTGGTAGTAGATGAGGAGACAGCCAACAGTTTATCTCAGAATACTGACTTTTTAAAAGAATGTAATCATGAAACTGTCAATATATTAAAGGATAGTGGATTTTTTACAGATTCAAATGCTTCTAGTCAGCTTATACCTGAGGAAGGAGTTGGCCTAGGGTGGAATATTTTACGATATGGAATAATTTTAATTGGAATACTTTCAATTTTACTGGTACTAGTACTTATTCCTTATATGGGTATTCCTATTGGCAATAAAATAATCTCAAAAGAAGCACCTTTATGGATAAATATTATCTACTTACTGGCATTTATATTTCTTACCTCTATTTTACATGAACTGATGCATATAGTTTATGCAAGGACATGGAAGTACAATGCCGGTAGAATAAAGTTACTGTTTAAAAAAGCAGTTGCAGTAGTGCCTATGACTCATATCTGGGTTTGGACTATTACTTCAAGAATAACGGCCCTAGCAGCAGGAGTAATTTTTGACCTTTTGCTACTGGCTTGCTTATCATGGTGCCGACTGTTTTTTGATAACTGGATGATAGTTAGCGGAGCCTCTATCCTATGGTTGAAGATACTATGGCAATTTGGTTTTCATAGAAATTGTGATGGGCATCTTTTAGCCATGACAATACTGGATGACCCTTTAATAGATTTAGATACATCTAATCTAGAAAGTAATATTAAAAATAAAAAATTATATATATGGAAGGTACTCAAAGTATTTGGGTATATGATTGATTTGTTACTAATTATTTTTTGGTTGATACCCTTTTTAGTAAGCTTATTTAATTATTTAAAATAAAACCACTGGCCTATTAGACAAAGATATTATATAAATTAATATTTATTGTTTTTATATTTAGCATATATGAGGGAGGTTATAATGAAAAATAATTCTAGCACCGGTGATTATCTGAAGATTGAATCAATTAATAAAGAATATAAGCGGGGCAAGGTAAAAGCCAATAATAATATTACAACCGCTTTTTATCCAGGCCAGGTTGCAGCTGTAATAGGCCATAATGGTGCAGGAAAGACAACTTTGCTAAACCAGATTGTTGGGGTTGTAAAACCTGACAGTGGTGACATAAGATATCAGGAATATTCCTTAGTAAAAGATACAAAAATAGCCCGTGAGCTTGTTTCCATGATGCCCCAATTTCATGCGCCTCTAAATGGGGTTACCATACGACAATCTGTTGAAGCAATTTTACGATTACGTTGTATCACCGGAAGGCAAGTTAAAGAAAGGACAGAGAAAATATTATCCGAGCTAGATATTAAGCAATGGGCCAATCAAGTAGGAAATAAACTATCGGGAGGCTTACAACGTCTAACTTCTTTTGCCATGGCTGTGGTAGCACCTACTCCGATTATATTACTGGATGAACCGACTAATGATATAGATCCTGTCCGTCGAAAGTTGGTTTGGAATTATATGAAAAAATTAGCCAGGGATGGTCACATTGTGATTGTGGTTACCCATAATCTACTGGAGGTAGAATTATATGCTGACAGATTTCTTCTTTTTAATAAAGGCCGCCTTATAAAAGACGCTCCTACAGCAGATTTAAAACAGCTTGCCTCAAATACTTTAACTGTTGTGGTCAATGATAGTAGTGTTATGAGAGAATTTACTCCAGATGCCCTTGAAAGTAAGTACTACGATAAGGAAGCAAAAGCTGTTTTTGCCCTATCTAGCCAGCAGGTTCCGGCTGCAATTTGTCAGATGCTTAAAATGATTGAAGAAGGTAAGATTGTTAACTACAGATTATCACCGACATCCTTGGATGTTTCATATGGAGGTATGATGGATGAAGAATAAGCAAACTATTATACATGCAGGCCCTAGCCGATACTTTCTTCAATTATGGGGCTTAATACGATGGAGCCTTGTAAGGCATAAATACTTAATACCAACTTTTAGTATAGTGCAAGCTTTGTTTGCCTTTGCCATAGTTTATGGTCTTGCACTTATAATACCTGAAATAGACCCGGTGTCAGCAGTTTACTTATCTTCCGGTGCACTTACCCTTGGAATCATTGCAGTAGGCTGTGTCTTAGCTCCTCAAATAGTCAGTGAATCAAAGCAAAATGGTTTGTTCCAATATCAAAGAACACTTCCTGTTTCTAGGAAAAGTATTCTACTGGCAGATATAATTATATGGAGTATTGCTTCTTTACCGGGAATTATAATGGGATGTGTTGCGGCATTCTTAAGATTTGATATAAAGATGTATATCAATCCCTTAAGCTGCATTATCATAATAATAATTCAAGTAACAATGATAAGTATCGGTTTTTCAATTGCCTATTGGTTACCCCCTAATGCTATGGCTTTGGCAACACAATTAATAATGATAGGTGGGCTGCTTTTTTCTCCGATAACTTATCCTGCAGATAGGCTTCCGGATTGGTTATCCTATGTGTACCATAAGCTGCCCTTTGTACCTGCCAGTAATTTAATACGATCTTCATTATTTCGATTAGAGGATTTTTCATATGTTAGCTTATGTGTTGTTATTATATGGGGAATAATTGCCTTTATATTAGCATTAGGTGCATTATCCAGGAGAGAATAGCTAATAAAATACAAAAAACAGTGAATTCTACCACCCGTAGATTGCTCATATAGAGTTGGGGTGCTATACTTTGGAAAAGGGGAGAGCCTATGACAGAAAAAATTAATATGGAGACTGTTGGAGCATTTATCAGACAAGAGCGGAAAAAACAAAGCCTTACACAAAAAGACTTAGGTGAGGCGGTAGGTGTTAGTGATAAAGCAGTATCAAAATGGGAACGGGGACTTTCATTTCCAGATATTACTTTACTATCCGCTTTGGCAGATGTTTTAGATGTTTCAATAGTGGAACTTATCCAAGGAGAGCGTTTTCAAGAAGACAAGGTGGATGTAAATAGTATTAAAGAGGTGGTAAATATGACTGTTAGCTATTCTGATAAAAGTTATCAGGAAAAATCACGTAAAATAATCACAATAATTATGCTACTGGTTGCAGTAATTTCATCAGTGACTTGCTTGATAGTAAATTTAGCGGTTACATCTTCAGTAGATTGGGCCCTATATCCTATCGGTGCCTTTGTGCTAGTTTTTGCAATATTACTTCCTATTCTATATATAAAGGACAGGAAAATGGAATATACCTTAGTCATTGGAGGAATTGCTACCATAGGATATTTATTACTAATACAATTGTTAACTAATACATCTAGATGGGCTATTACAATTGGGGTACCAGTTACCCTATTTATAGGAATACTGACCTATGTTATTTTTAAGATGTATACCCTAATTAAGAACAAATTCTATGCAACAGCAATTTTATTTTTGTTATTGATTGTATGTGAGTCAGTAGTTAGATTGATACTTATATTAAATGGAATAAAAGGCAATAACATTTTTACTATGATTATTAGTGTGTCAGTTTGTGCGGTATCCTCTTTGATACTTTTTATCTATGGTAAGAATTACGAAAAGTATCAAGATGCAAAATAATAGATAATATCATGATAATAAATATCGTGATAATCACTACATGATAAAAACATTATGATTTCATGATGTATGGTAATTAGCTTATGGACTGCCTATTAATATAGAAGGTACAAAGACCATCCAATGGGATTATCCCATTGGATGGTCTTTGTGTTTTTGTGGAATATGCACAGTTTGTTTGAGCATATGGCCAGAAACATACATAGTGAATCAAGGAAATATTGTATTGGTTAATTCAAAAGTGGTACACGGTTTGCAAAAGACCAATCAAGACAATATATGCTTATTTATTCAGTTAAATAAAGCCCTATTTGAAAATTGGCAGGATAAAAATCAGGTCTACCGTTTCTATTTAAATAGTGTTAAGGAGAAGTTGAAACCAAAAGCGCCATATTGCAAGTTTATAAATACCGTGGCACGAATAGGTCTAGAATCTGATGGGAAGTCCATAGCTAATTTATATCGAATGCAGGCGCTTTTATATGCACTGGTAGCAGATTTGTTTGAATATGTTCATTATGATATCAGGCAATATGCTAATAAGTCGGTTTTAGAAGAGGAATCAGATGTTTTATTAAAAATCATTGAGTATGTTGAACAGCACTATTTGGAAGATAATATAACCGAAAGATTGTGTCATTATATTGGGATGAGTGAAAAAACCCTATATAGATTTTTAAAATCCCATACTAATTTAACTTTGAAAGAGCTGATAGTAAATACAAAATTAGAAAGGGCTCAATATTTACTTACGACCACAGATAAACCAATTAGTGTAATTGCATGTGAAAGTGGATTTGGAAATTGTAAGACTTTTTATCGAATATATAAGAAGGAAACTGGCATGACACCTACAGAGTATAAGCAAAATGGTCGTCCTATAGAAAAAAATAAAAAAATACAAGGGTATTTAGATTTTAACAAAAGGGAAGCAATACAATTATTAAAATATTATACATAGTTAACCATAACAAAGAAAAGGAGAGGGTTTATATGAAATGCACAAAAAATTACCGTCTTAGTTATACTGACAAGGCTAAGGAGATAGTAGATAAACTATCCTTAGAGCAAAAGGTACATTTAATGAGTGGAACAGTTAGTTTGGAAGAAATGCTTCAGGATATGAATGGGGGCAAACATTATAACTATATTCCTTATCCTGCTGGAGGGATTGAAGAGGTTGGACTTGATCCCATGCTTTTTTGTGATGGTCCAAGAGGGGTTGTATGTGGTACAGGTAAAAGCACCTGTTTTCCCGTTTCTATGTTAAGGGGAGCTACCTTTGATACTGAATTAGAAGAACGTATCGGACAGGCAATTACAATGAAGATGTTAAACACCGGTCTAATTGCAGTAGGTTTCTCTACTACTGTTAGAGAAATTACAACCGGATTATTCTTGCTAATTATACTGGGTGTATCATCAAATCAAGGTAGAATCTCTGACTGGAAAGCTAAAAAGCAAAGAGCTAAAGAAGCAAATGAGAAATATGCCGCAGGAATTATGTAAATAGCAGGAATTTTATAAAGATAAAAAATGACCATTATATATGGTCATTTTTTATTACCTAGCTTATACCCGATGTTATTACAATATGTATAAACTATTATGCATCACCTTTTAATAGTAAAACAACATTCATATTTTTTAATCTTTTTAGTACAGGTATACTTAACAAAAATAATGCTATTAATAATCTCTGCTTGAGCCTTTATTCCTTCATATGTTGCATCCTAGGTAATGCATTTCACTTCCTTAGTTTGTATAATAACCAGCCTAATAAATTGTGAATATATAATTAGAGCTATAAATGCAAGTATTATGGCTATAGCTACTTTTTATCATATATTACTTCCTATCTAAAATTTAGATTATGATTTTTATAACAAGGGACCATAGTCAATATATGGACAATAATGTATAAAAATGCATTTGCAACATTGTAAATTATGTTAGCAACAATGTCAACAGATAAAGTCCAAATGCTATAAAGAATATTTAAAGAAATTTACCCGGTGTTTATTAAAACATCCTGAATAATAAGAGAAAACTTGGATTTAAAGAGTACTTTAAAAATAATCCTTTTTATGATACTATGTATTTCTGGGCTAAAGCTTTAATATAGGCCTTAATATATAAGATGACCAAATGAAAGGATACTTACATATGCAACAAAAATCAGGGCCGAAGGCTCTTACAGATTACATCTTAAATCTTAGTAAAGACAAGGAAGGTAAATCCCAGTTAAAATTAATAGTACAAGGAATTTTGGCGGGAGCTTATATAGCCATAGGGGCTATAGGATATTTTAAGTTAGCAGCAACTATAGCAGATCCAGGGTTAGCAGCATTTTTTGGGGCACTGGTTTTTCCTATGGGTATAATAGCAATACTGCAGCTGCAGACTGAGCTTTTTACCAGTGGATGTCTGATAATAACATCTTTTTATGCAGGTAACACAAGGCTGTATAAAATATTAAAAATCCTTGCCATTGTTTTACTTGGTAATTTAATGGGAGCCGTATTTATTTCCGTCCTAACTAATACATCAGGTATTTTTGATGAAAAGATTATGGGATTGGTATTTGAAAAAGCTTTAATTAAGATACATATGCCCTTAGGCCAGTTATTGGTAAGTTCTATACTATGTAATATTATTGTATGTACGGCCATATGTATGGCCTATAGCTGCCGTGATGAAATTGCTAAGATTGTGGTTTTGTGGTTGGCAATTACAGTATTTGTACTTTCGGGAACAGAACACGTAGTAGCAAATATGTATTATTTATTTACCGCATATTTTGCAGGAGCTGACATTAGCTTATTAGAGATATTATATAATTTGTCAGTGTCTGCACTTGGAAATTTTGTTGGGGGCGGTATTATTGTTGCCGGAGCCAACTATATTACATTTAAATCTTAACAAAAATAGGGGTAGGATTTTTAATTAATCCTACCCCTTATTTATATAAAAAGACTTTTCAGTCTTGTTTTTGATTGTAAATTTACAAATCATTAACGGCCTTTATGAATTTTTTAGACAAGGGTATATGACCAATGAGTATCATTATGTACCCTACAACGATTTTTTTTACTTACCTTGATAGTTGCCAGTTCCATTGTTATAGTTGGAATTGTTATTATTCTTAGTAGTATTGTCTTTAGTGTTGTTGTTCTTAGTGTTGTTGTTCTTAGTGTTGTTGTTCTTAGTGGTATTGTCCTTAGTGTTATTGTTTTTAGTGTTATTGTTTTTAGTGTTATTGTCTGATTTACCGCTATTGTTTTGTTGGTTAGAGTTGTCAAAATTCCACCAGCAATTATTCCAATTACTCCAATTGCTACTATTAGAGCCATCCCACTTAAAGGAGCAATCCCATTGCCATTTAAAGGAGTCACCCCAATTATAGTTCTTATCCCATTTAAAGGAGTCTCCCCAATTATAGCATTTATCCCACTTAAAGGAGTTGTCCCACTTATAGTTCTCATCCCATTTAAAGGATTCGCACCATTTAAAGAATTCATCCCAATTAAAGGAGTCTCCCCACTTATAACATTCTTCCCACTTAAAGGAACCGTCCCAATTAAAGAAGTCTTCCCACTTAAAAGATCCATCACACTTAAAGGATCCATCACCTTTTAAAAAGCCATGCCATGATTTATCATATGTTTTATCAGAATCCTTTGTGTTTGTGTTGTGTTTCTTGTCTTTACAGATGTTTTCCTTAGTAGTTGTCTTTTTATTGATAGTTTCGCTTTTAGTGTCCTTTTTATTTTCGCAGATATTTGTCTCTTTTTTTACTTGCTTTTCATGATTAACTTTGGTAGAAGAATCTTTTTCTGTTTCAGATTTGTTACTTTTTGTATATTTAAATCCACCTGATGCCTCAAATTTGTTTTTTGTAGTAGCCGAACATGATGTTGCAAATCCTACTTGATAGTAAATAGAAACCCCTACTACCAAATTTGCCTCGATACGGGTGTTTGCACTCCAAACACTATCTTTAGTACGATAGGCACTAAATACCGGTTGTTTATAGTTGTATGATTTTTTAGTATCCTTTGTATAATTTGCAGTAGTACCTTTACAAGCGGAAACGGTATTTAAAGGATTTGCAGATAACAATAATGTTAAGGCAAATACAAGAAATACTTTATTAGCTTTTGTTAATTTTCTCATCATCTTGACCACCTTTTCATAATAATTGCTTGGACCCTTGTCTAAAAAATACATCCGTGTATATTGTAAATTATGTAAACGTTGGATGTCAATACAAAATATGTTAATATTATGTTAAAATCGACATGAAATTGTTACAGAAATGATAAAAAAGTATAGAAAATGATTAATAAAATGCGGTTCTATGTCATTTAGATGACATAGAACCGGCTTTTTAGCTAATTAAAAAGTCAAAGTAATTTAGCTTTTAGAATATAATGTCTGGCTTCTTTTTAGGGTATTCCGGTGTTTTCCAATCGGTGTTTTGAGGATAAGGTTTCTTTTTTCCGTCATCCTTAATAGGGAATGGCCAGCATACCTGTTGCTTTTGTAATAATTTAATACAGAGATAAATAACTGATTTATCTGTAAATTCTTTGAATTCCTCTTCGTTAAGCAAATGATCTATAGGTCTTCCTTTGTCGTTAATATCCGCATCATATACGGCAGCCCATTCCAGTTCACAAAAAACAGGCTCGTTGAATATTTCAACATTAGATCTATCAGCTTCTCTGATATCTTTGCCCATTCTCTTTTGATCGAAATATCTGGCTGTTAATGAAGGCGGATTTGGTATAATTTGAGGTTTTGCACCATGGAAATCTACCTTGGTGTAAACCTTAAAAGGAACATGGACAGTAGTATCTTTTATGGTTCCGGCAATACTGTTATTCTTTGAGCAAGTTCTTGCGGCATATTCAATATTTTTTCTGATATATCCTTCAATAAATACCTTATCTGTGGTAGGAATATACCTGCATTGTGTTAGGAATACTTGTTTTTCGATTCTTTTAATTTCATAAGCAGGTTCATTAAGCCTTATCTTTGATTCGGAGTCAATCTGGATTACAAACTCAGAAAGAATTCTTGGTATCTTAAAATCCCCACCTGGCCATGGATGATTATCAGCTTTTGGTAAGGTATCTGCTTTAAGAACAGCAGCATCACAATCCCTATCGCATTTACTTGCGTAGGCTTCTGAACTAATAACGGTTGCACTATAATTATCCATTATTTCACCTCCATTTATTTTAAGGATGCTTTATTGAGCTTCCACTATATATTATTCAGTTAAATGAAAAATGTGCAGAAAAATGTCGAATCAAAAATAAAAATGTAAGATATTTGGGATTTGGTTAAGAAGCACCAACTATGAAGTTTACTGAAATTTAAATGAAATAGGATATGGCGAATTTTATAGAGAAAAATACATTGACTTTAAGGGGCAAAATTATTATAGTTCAAATAAAAGGCAGATAGAAGGGAGATTGCTATGAAAAGAGAAGCAAAAATGGTTATTGATAAAGAGTTTAAGATTGATGAGATTGATAAGAATCTATATGGTTCCTTTATTGAACATTTAGGAAGAGCTATCTACACCGGAATATATCAACCGGATCATCCTTTGGCTGATGAAGAGGGATTTCGCAAGGATGTAATAGAATTGGTTAAGGAGCTGCAGGTACCTATTGTCCGTTATCCCGGAGGTAATTTTGTATCTAATTATTTTTGGGAGGATGGAGTAGGCCCTAAGGAAAGCAGAAAGGCAAGATTAGATCTGGCATGGAGAACCTTAGAGCCTAATTTATTCGGATTAAATGAATTTGTATCCTGGGCTAAGAAGGCAAATACAGAAATTATGATGGCTGTAAATCTCGGTACCAGAGGAATAGACGCTGCCTGCAATTTGCTAGAATACTGCAATGTAGATGCTAATAGTTATTACAGTAATATGCGTCGTGACCATGGATATGATAAACCCCATAACATTAAGGTTTGGTGTCTGGGTAATGAAATGGATGGGCCTTGGCAGGTAGGAGCTAAGACACCTCAAGAGTATGGTAGGTTGGCAGCAGAAACCGGCAAGGCTATGAAGATGATTGATCCTTCTATAAAGCTGGTTTCATGCGGCAGTTCAGGCATAGGTATGCCCACATTCCCCGAATGGGAGGCAATTACATTAGAGCATACATATGATTATGTTGATTATGTATCCATGCATCAATATTATGGCAACAAAGAAAATGATACGGCAGATTTTCTTGCCATGTCTATGGATATGGAGCAGTTTATAAAGAGTGTTATAGCTACATGTGACTATATCAAGGCAAAAAAGAGAAGTAAAAAAGAATTGAAAATAAGCTTTGATGAATGGAATGTTTGGTATCATTCCAATGAATCTGATAATGATTATATGGAGAAGAAGCCATGGAATGTGGCACCGGCATTACTGGAGGATATCTATAACTTTGAGGACGCTTTATTAGTGGGTCTTATGCTTATAACCTTAATAAAACATGCCGATAGGGTGAAGATGGCCTGCCTTGCCCAGTTGGTAAATGTTATTGCTCCTATAATGACAGATGAAAAGGGCGGAGCCTGGAGGCAGACTATATTTTATCCATTTTTACATGCTTCAATATATGGACGGGGTATAGCCCTTCAGCCGGTTATTGAAACCACAAAGCATGATACTACTAATCATACTGATGTAACTGATGTGGAAGCTGTTTCAGTATATAATCCTGAAAATGAGGAAGTTACAATCTTTGCTGTTAATAGAAATGTAGACCATGATGTAGAGTTTACATCTGATTTGCGAGGATTTGAAGGATATAAGGTTCTGGAATATTTGGTAATGGAACATGACGATATGAAAGCAGTTAATACTTTAAATAACGAAAATGTTAAGCCAAGAACTAAAAATGAATATGTTTTTGATGAGGGTATCTTTACCACTAATATGAAGAAATGTTCATGGAATGTTATTAGATTTGGTAAATAAGCTTCCTATGAATACCCATACCCTTAACTCGTAAAATATGATATACTGTATATGTAAAGTTATTTTAAAAACACAAAGGGAGTTAAGGCAATGAATATTGCATATTTTTTAAAAACCAAGGGTGAAGTGGCTTATCTTTTTGAAGATTTTACACTGCGGCAGGGATTGGAAAAGATGCGCAATCACGGTTATACTGCAATACCGGTTCTGTCCGCAGACAATAAATATATCGGAACCATAAGTGAAGGAGATTTTCTTTGGTATCTAGTAGATGACCAAAAGGAAGAGCTACATAAGATTAATATTAAAAGTATAGAAGATGTTAAGATTAAGGATGTTTTAAAGAAAGGGAAGAATCCCAGTGTGAGAATTACTGCCAATATGGATGAGATGTTGATTAGGGCTATGGATCAGAATTTTATACCTGTAGTCGATGACAGAGATTATTTTATCGGCATAATTACCAGAAGTGATATTATGAGGTATATTAATTCCAGATTAAGTAATGCTGATATAAAGTATGGTGCCTTACAAGGTTAAGATATCAGTAAAAAGGAAAGGGCTACAAGTATGGATAACATCGTATTAATCGGGATGCCCGGTGCAGGTAAAAGCACTGTAGGTGTCATTTTGGCTAAAGTACTGGGAATGAATTTTATCGATTCAGATCTTCTAATTCAAAAGCAGGAAGGTTTACTTCTTAAAGATATTATTGAAAAAGAGGGTCAGCAAGGATATCTTGCCATAGAAAATCAAGTTAATAGAGATATTTCTGTGGATAATACAGTAATAGCCACAGGAGGCAGTGTAGTTTATTGTACTGAGGCCATGGAACATTTTCGTAGGACATCTAAGGTAGTTTATATCAAGCTTAGTTATGATACTATTCGTAAAAGGCTAGGCAATATAAGGCAAAGAGGAGTAGTTCTCAGTGAGGGACAGACTTTGTATGATTTATATTTAGAGAGATGTCCCCTTTATGAAAAATATGCCCATATTATAGTGGATGCCGAAGGGCTGGGCATAGAAGAGCTAATGGAAAGTATTAGTTTAAAAGTTTAAAAGTTTAAAAGTTTAAACACCCGAAGAACTTAGGAAGTATGAACCGACTCCCGGAAGTTAGACCAAAAATCTAACCAATGGGAAGTCGGTTCATTTGTCTTTAAGGGTGGATTTATGTTTAAACTTGATCCCAGTTACAGCTTGTCTCAAGGATATGGACAACTTGACTTAGGCCTTTTAAATCTTCCTCATCAAAACGTCCAATTACGGGACTGTCAATATCCAGTACAGCTACAATACGACCCTCTGAATATATTGGTATAACTATTTCTGACTTAGATTCGCTGTCGCAGGCAATATGCCCGGGAAAAGCATGGACATCGTAAACTACTTGAGCTTTGCCACTAGCTACAGCGGTTCCACATACGCCTTTTCCTATGGGAATATGGACACAGGCCGGTTTACCTTGAAAGGGTCCAAGCAGCAGTTCATTATTCTTTAGGAGATAAAATCCCACCCAGTTGGTTTTTGGTAAGGCAAGTTTTAGTAAGGCAGAAGAATTACTAAGATTAGGAATTAGATGGGTTTCATTTTCAAGTAAGGCTTCTAATTGCTTATGAATTAACTTATAACTTTCCTCTTTGTTTTCAGGATATTTTATTTCTTCATTAAAATTACTCATATGGCTTCTCCTTGATATCTATTATATTAGATCTTTTACAATACTTAATTCTGATTATAGACTTTATGAAAGTATTTTTCAATTGAGCTTTTATATGAAAACACAATAAGTAGCTTAAAATGATTGAAAGATGTACAAAATTCATATATTATGGTAAAGTAGAATTTTGTAGAGACTTCATTAAAGGTTGGTGGCATAGTTGAGACTTTTTACAGCTATAACTTTTGAGGATCAGATTAAGGATTCTTTGTGGGAAGCCATGGAGAAATTAAGTTTTAATGTTATAAAAGGAAGTTTTACAGCTAAAGATAATCTTCATCTTACATTGAATTTTATAGGTGAAACAAAGAAGATTGAGCTTGTAAAAGAAGCAATGGAAGAGGCGGTTTTTGCTGCCAATATAAAGAGTTTTAATCTTTCAATCGGTGGTTTTGGAAGATTTAGCCGTAGGGATGGAGATATCTGCTTTATAGGTGTAAAAAGGGAAGAGAATTTACTGGGTATACAAAAGGAATTGACAAATAGGCTTAAGTCAGCAGGGTTTGATTTGGAAAACAGAGAGTATAAGCCGCATATTACATTGGCAAGAAGAGTAAGATTTGCCGGTGGCTTTAGGGATGATGAGCTTGCTTCTTTAATAGTAAATTTAAGTCAAAAGGTTCAAAAAATCAGCCTTATGAAATCAGAACATATAAACGGCAGGCTTACTTATACAGAGATATTTCATGTATGCTTGCCTTAGATTTATTAATTATTTTATAAAAATATAAATAGGATAAAAGATTAATAAATATATAGATAAGATATACGGGGGTTTTATGCTTAAATTAGCCAGATACTTAAGATATTTTAAAAAAGAAGTAATTATAGGGCCGTTTTTTAAATTACTGGAAGCAATTTTTGAATTAATTGTACCGATTGTAATGGCCTCAATTATCGATGTAGGAATTAAAAATAGGGATACAACATTTGTGCTCCAAAGAGGAGGAATTATATTACTTCTCGGTTTTATGGGGCTTGTTTTCGCTATAATATGCCAGTATTCTGCAGCCAGGGCCTCCCAAGGTTTTGGAACCATGGTAAGAAATGATCTCTATGCCCATATAAATTCCCTATCCCATGGGGAAATAGATAAGTTTGGGACAAGCACCCTGATTACAATTTTGACCAATGATATAAATCAAATGCAGCTGGCCGTTGCCATGTTAATACGTTTGGTAGTAAGGGTTCCCTTTCTTATTATTGGTGCGGTGGTAATGTCCATGATTTTGGATTTAAAATTATCACTGATATTTCTTATTGTTGCACCTTTGGTATCGGCAGTTATTTATCTGATAATGAGGCTTTCAGTTCCATACTATAGGGTTCGTCAGAAGATGCTTGATAAGGTGTCTACTATTACCAGAGAAAACTTAAGTGGTGTTAGGGTTATTAGGGCTTTTTCTAAGCAGGACCATGAAATTAAACGGTTTAATAAGGCCAATAATGATGTGGCTGATATTGCTATAAATGTAGGGAAAATTTCTGCCTTTTTAAATCCGGCTACCTTTGCAATACTTAATATAGCAATTCTTACGATTTTGTGGTTTGGGGGAGGTCGGGTATATACAGGAAGCCTTACTCAAGGAGAAGTAATTGCACTGACAAATTACATGACCCAGATTTCTTTGGCCTTGGTGGTCCTTTCTAATCTGGTAGTGATATTTACTAAGGCGGCTGCCTCTGCAAATCGAATAAATATGGTTTTTGAAACGGAAGCTTCTATACAGGAGATAGAAAGAAGCTTGACAGATATAAAGATTGATAATAAGGAAAAGTCCATGACCGAACAAGCTTTGATTAGTATTGATAAGGTGTCCTTTGCATATCCCGGTTCCGATGAATATGCCCTAGAGGATATAAGTATTGATATTAGGCAAGGGGAGGTTATAGGAATTATCGGAGGAACCGGCTCCGGTAAATCTACTTTAGTTAATCTTTTGCCAAGATTTTATGATGTTACCAAGGGTGAGATAAGGTTAAATGGTATACCCCTTCAAGAATATTCTATAGATTCTATCAGGAAGCTTTTTGGTATTGTTACGCAAAAAGCAGTACTTTTTTCAGGAAGTATCAGCGACAACCTAAGATTTTCAAAAGAAGATGCTTCTTTGGAAGAAATTAAATGGGCCATAGAGGTAGCACAGGCAAAAGATTTTGTAGAAAAACTTCCCGACGGATACGATACCCTGATAAACCAAGGGGGCAGGAACTTATCCGGAGGTCAAAGACAACGTCTTACCATAGCAAGGGCCTTAGTAAGGAAACCAAAAATACTTATACTAGACGATAGTTTTAGTGCCCTAGATTATGCCACAGATGCCAGGTTAAGAGAGGCACTTAGTAAAAACTGTAGGGATACCACGGTCTTAATAGTATCCCAAAGGGCAAATACAATAAAGTATGCGGACCAGATTATTGTATTAGATGATGGTAAGGTGGCCGGAATAGGTAAGCATGAAGATTTATATAAATCCTGCCATGTCTATAAAGAAATCTGTGATTCTCAATTAAGCTAAGGAGGCAGACAGGTGGTTTCAAATAATGACAGTAATTCAATATTGCAGCGGCTATTTTCCTATGCAAGGCCTTATCGTATATATCTGATTGGTTCACTTATCAGTGCAATGATAAGTGTTGTATTTTCACTTTTAATTCCGGTCTTTCTTGGAAAAGCTGTTGATTATATCCTTGGAGCCGGTAATGTAGATTTTAGTGGATTATTAAATACAATTATATATCTGGCCCTTTTTATAGCTTTCAGTACAGTATTTCAATGGCTTATGAGTTATTGTACCAACAAGATAACATTTTTAACTATAAAAGATCTTAGAAGCCGAGTATTTAACAAATTAAGTTCGGTTCCTTTAGAGAAAATTGACCGAGTTCCCCATGGAGATATTATAAATACCATGGTAAATGATATAGATACGATTTCAGATGGACTTTTACAGGGATTTACCCAATTATTCTCAGGTATTATGACTATTATCGGTACCATTGGTTTTATGCTAAGTATAAGCTTAGGAATAGGAATGGCAGTGGTGCTCCTTACGCCTTTATCTTTGTTTGTGGCTTCTTTTATAGCCAGAAGAACCTATCGTAAATTCACCGAGCAAACAGCTATTAAGGGAGAAATGGGGGGCTTAATTGAAGAACTTTTGGGAAATCAAAAGTTGATTAAGGCATTTTCCTATGAAGATAGGTCAATAGAGAGATTTAAAGAGATAAACGGAAGGCTTCATGAATGTGGAGTTTTGGCACAATTTTATTCTTCCCTTACTAATCCTTGTACCCGTTTTGTTAATGGTATCGTATATGCTGCCGTAGGCATTCTTGGTGCCTTTTCGGCTATTTCCGGTGGGATAACGGTTGGACAACTATCAAGCTTTCTTTCATATGCCAATCAATACACTAAACCCTTTAACGAAATCTCAGGTGTTATTACAGAATTACAGTCGGCCTTAGCTTCTGCCAAAAGGGTTTTTGCCCTAATAGATTTAGAGCCGGAAACATCTGATGAAAATCTCTTATCCCATATAGAAGTTGACGGAAAAGTTCAGCTTAAGGATGTGGCTTTTTCCTATCAGAAGGATAGAAAACTTATAGAAGGTCTTAATCTGGATGTAAAACCGGGCAGTAAGATTGCCATTGTAGGTCCCACAGGTTCTGGCAAAACCACTGTTATTAATTTGCTTATGCGATTTTATGATGTAGATAAGGGAAAAATTGAAGTTAGCGGTGTAGATATTAAAAAGATGCAGAGAAAAACCCTGCGGAGCATGTATGGGATGGTGCTACAGGAAACTTGGCTTTTTGAGGGAACTGTCAGGGAGAATATTGCTTACGGCAAGGAAAATGCCACAGAGGAAGAAATAATTAAAGCGGCCAAGGCTGCTTATGCCCACAACTTTATTAAGCGTCTGCCAAATGGCTATGATACGGTGCTTACCCAAGACGGAGCCAATCTGTCCCAGGGACAAAGACAGCTTCTTAGTATAGCACGGGTAATGCTGATTAAGCCTCCTATGTTAATCTTAGACGAGGCAACCAGTAATATTGATACCAGAACTGAAATCCATATTCAAAAGGCCTTTGCTAAGCTGATGAAAGGTCGTACCAGTTTTATTGTGGCCCATAGACTCTCTACCATAAAAGAATCTGATTTAATCCTGGTCATGGATCAAGGTAGAATTGTTGAGCAGGGAAGCCATGAGGAACTTTTAAGTAAAGAGGGTTTCTATCATAATCTATATTACAGTCAGTTTCATACCTCATAGGTTGATGTCAGTAGGTATATTTACTTATAACAGACCTTCATAATAAGGAAAGCTGCCTTTTATGAAGGTCATTTTAGATGGTGATAGATATCTAAGATATGTGGAAATAAATATGGGTTTTACTATTATCTGTGGATAAATTACCTTTGAATATACAAAGCTTATATAGTATAGACAAGTTAAAAACAGAACAAACATTCGAAAAATGTATTGATTTTACTATTTCACTGTGTTATAATTACAGACACTTAAAAAGAGAACGTATTTTTTATATAGACCTCAGAAAGGCAGGTGTCATTTATGAAATTTAAGCTGGTTTCTGATTTTGCCCCTACAGGGGATCAACCGGAAGCCATTAGTACCTTAGTAGAAGGATTTAAAAGCGGTAACCAATGTCAGACTTTACTGGGTGTAACAGGTTCTGGTAAGACCTTTACAATGGCTAATATCATAGAGCAGATCCAGAAGCCTACCTTAATTATAGCCCATAATAAGACACTTGCAGCTCAGCTGTACGGGGAGTTTAAGGAGTTTTTCCCTGAGAATGCAGTTGAGTATTTTGTCAGTTACTATGATTATTATCAGCCGGAAGCATATGTTCCTTCTACTGATACCTATATTGAGAAGGATTCCGCTATCAATGACGAGATTGATAAATTGCGACATTCGGCAACCGCTGCCTTGACTGAGAGAAATGATGTCATTGTAGTATCTAGTGTGTCCTGTATCTATGGACTTGGTAGCCCCATTGATTATCAGAATATGGTTTTGTCTTTGCGTCCCGGTATGATGAAGGATAGGGATGATGTACTTAGAAGATTGATAGATATTCAATATACAAGGAATGACATGGACTTTAAAAGAGGTACTTTTAGGGTTCGAGGAGATGTTGTGGAGATTTTCCCTGCCTCTTCTGCAGATATGGCTTTTCGTGTTGAATTTTTTGGAGATGAAGTGGATAGGATTTTGGAGATAGATGTACTTACAGGTGAGATAAAAAATAGCTTGGAGCATATGGTTGTTTTTCCTGCCTCCCACTATGTGGTAGCACCTGAACAACTGGAGATAGCCATACAGAATATTGAGGGGGAGTTAGAGGAAAGAGTAGCTTATTTCAAAAGGGAAGGTAAGCTTTTAGAAGCCCAAAGAATTTCCGAAAGAACCAATTTTGATATTGAAATGTTAAGGGAGACAGGCTTTTGCTCCGGAGTAGAGAATTATTCCAGACATTTAACCGGACTTGAGGCGGGCAAGCCTCCCCATACCCTGATAGATTATTTTCCGGAGGATTTTCTAATTATTATAGACGAGTCCCATATGACTATTCCCCAGATTAGGGGAATGTATGCCGGGGACAGATCCAGGAAGCAGACCCTGGTGGATTATGGTTTTAGGTTGCCTTCCGCTTTAGATAATAGGCCTCTTAATTTTGAGGAATTTGAAAGTAAGATTAGTCAGATACTATTCGTATCGGCTACTCCTGCAGAATATGAGAAGCAGCATGAATTACTAAGGGCAGAACAGGTTATACGTCCTACGGGGCTATTAGATCCGGAGGTTTCCCTGCGTCCGGTGGAAGGTCAGATTGACGATTTACTTGGTGAGATACGGAAGGAAATAGACAAGAAAAACAAAGTGTTGATAACAACCTTGACCAAAAGGATGGCTGAGGATTTAACTAATTATCTTCGTGAAGTAGGCATTCGGGTTAAATACCTGCATTCAGATATTGATACCTTAGAACGTTCTGAGATTATAAGGGATATGAGGATGGATTTATTTGATGTGCTTGTGGGTATAAATCTGCTTCGTGAAGGTCTTGATATTCCTGAGGTGGGATTGGTGGCTATCTTAGATGCAGATAAGGAAGGATTCTTACGTTCTGAAACCTCCCTAATACAGACTATCGGTAGGGCGGCCCGTAATGCAGAAGGGCGAGTTATTATGTATGCAGATAAAGAAACGGATTCTATTCGTAAGGCCATAAGTGAAACCAACCGCCGCAGAAAGATTCAACATGAATATAATATAAGACATGGAATTACACCGACTACCATAAAGAAGAAGGTACGTGACTTAATCAGCATATCTAAGAAGGTAGAACATAATGTTAAAGATATGGAGAAAGATTTAGAATCCATGTCAAAACAGGAACTTAACAAATTGGTTAAAGATATTACTAAACAGATGCATACAGCTGCAGCAGAACTTAACTTTGAGCTGGCAGCAGAGCTTCGTGACAAGATGATAGAAGTTAAGAAGCATTTAATGGAGTTATAAAATACAATCTTAAATTTAAAGTTACAGCTTAAAGATAAGATAGAACAGGTGAAATTATGTCGGAAAAAAAGAATTATATTAGAATTAGAGGAGCTAAGGAGAATAATCTTAAGAATATTGATATAGAGATACCAAGAGATCAGTTTGTAGTATTAACCGGTCTATCAGGTTCCGGAAAATCCTCCTTAGCTTTTGATACCATTTATGCTGAGGGACAGAGACGTTATATGGAGTCTCTTTCCTCCTATGCAAGGCAGTTTTTAGGACAGATGGAGAAACCTAATGTTGAAAGTATAGAGGGACTACCTCCTGCTATTTCCATAGACCAAAAGTCCACTAACCGCAATCCCAGATCTACTGTAGGTACCGTGACTGAGATTTATGATTATTTTAGATTGTTATATGCAAGAGTCGGTATACCCCATTGTCCCAAGTGTGGCATAGAAATTAAAAAGCAAACCGTAGACCAGATGGTGGATGAGATTATGGCCCTGCCTAAGGGAAGCAGAATTCAACTACTGGCACCGGTTGTTCGGGGACGGAAAGGTGCCCATGTAAAACTTTTTGAACAGGCAAAAAGAAGCGGCTATGTAAGGGTTAGGGTAGACGGTAATGTCTATGAACTAAGTGAAGAGATAAATCTTAATAAAAATATTAAACATAATATAGAAATTATTGTAGATCGTCTTATCATTAAAGAAGGTATTGAACAGAGACTGTCAGATTCTATAGAAAGTGTTCTAAAGCTGGCGGAAGGTCTTTTAATAGTTGATCTTATAGGAGGAGAACCTATAACATTCAGTCAAAATTTTTCCTGTCCCGATTGTGGAATTAGTATTGAAGAACTAGAACCAAGGGTCTTTTCATTTAATAATCCTTTTGGTGCCTGTCCTGAGTGCCATGGTATCGGTATTAGAATGGAATTTGACGAAGAACTTCTTGTGGCCAACAAGGATTTAAGTCTTATAGGAGGTGCTATAGCTGCACCGGGCTGGCAATCTATTAAGGATAAAGGCAGTTATACCAGATGTATTATGGAGGCTTTGGCCCAGGAATATAAGTTTGATCTAAACACCCCTTATAAGGATTTGCCTGACCATATTAAAGATATGTTTATTCATGGAACCGACGGCAAATCTGTTAAGGTCCATTATCGCAGTCAGAGGGGAGAGGGAGTATATGATGTTACCTTTGAGGGACTGCTTAAGAATGTGGAAAGACGTTACAGGGAGACAAGCTCTGAGATCGTAAGACAGGAATATGAGACCTTTATGAGAACCACCCCTTGCAGAGAGTGTAAGGGTAAACGTCTAAGAAAAGAAGCCTTGGCCGTAACCGTGGGAGGAAAAAATATTGCTGAGATTACTGAGCTTCCTATCCGTGACCTGTCAGACTTTATGGAAAATATAGAACTGACCGATATGCAGCTAAAGATAGGAGCCTTGATACTGAAGGAAATCAGGGCAAGATTAAAATTCTTAATAAGCGTCGGTTTGGATTATCTAACCCTTGCTAGATCCACCGGATCCTTATCAGGAGGTGAAGCTCAAAGAATTCGTTTGGCCACTCAGATTGGATCAGGTCTAGTAGGAGTAGCCTATATCCTAGATGAGCCAAGTATTGGCCTTCATCAAAGAGATAATGATAAATTAATTAATGCCTTGAAGAATTTGAAGGATTTGGGTAATACCCTTATAGTAGTTGAGCATGATGAAGATACCATGTATGCCGCAGACCATATTGTAGATATAGGTCCCGGAGCAGGGGAACATGGGGGACAGGTAGTTGCCCAAGGTAAGGTAGAGGATATTATAAAGGTAGAGGAATCTATTACAGGGGCTTACTTAAGCGGAAAAATAAAGATTCCGCTTCCCAAAGAAAGACGTAAGCCTACAGGATATCTAACCATAGTAGGAGCTGCAGAGAATAACCTTAAAAATGTAGATGTGGATATTCCCCTAGGTGTAATGACTTGTGTAACAGGTGTATCCGGATCGGGAAAAAGTTCTCTTATAAATGAAATACTTTATAAAAGGCTTGCTAAGGAATTAAATCGAGCCTATACCATAGCCGGAAAGCATAATGACATTCTGGGAATTAATCAGCTAGATAAGGTTATTAATATTGATCAATCTCCCATAGGAAGAACGCCAAGATCAAATCCTGCAACTTATACTGGTGTATTTGATCATATAAGGGAGTTGTTTGCCGCTACTCAAGATGCCAAGATTCGTGGATACAAAAAAGGTAGATTTAGCTTTAATATTAAGGGGGGCCGCTGTGAAGCCTGCAGCGGAGATGGAATTATAAAGATTGAGATGAACTTCCTTCCTGATATCTATGTTCCCTGTGAGGTTTGTAATGGAAAGAGATATAATCGTGAAACCCTTGAGGTTAAATATAAGGGTAAGAGTATCTATGATGTGCTAAATATGACTGTGGAAGAGGCCTTAAGGTTCTTTGAAAATGTGCCATCGGTTAAAAGAAAAATAGAGACCTTAAATGATGTGGGCTTATCTTATATTAGGCTGGGGCATCCATCCACATCTCTTTCCGGCGGTGAAGCCCAAAGAATTAAGCTGGCAACAGAATTAAGCAGGCGAAGTACAGGAAAGACTATATATATTCTTGATGAACCCACCACCGGCCTGCATTTTGCCGATGTCCATAAATTAATAGATATACTAAAGAGATTTACAGAGACAGGAAATACCGTAGTTGTTATAGAGCATAATCTAGATGTTATAAAAACAGCGGATTATATTATAGACATGGGACCGGAAGGGGGAGACAAGGGAGGTACGGTTGTAGCATACGGAACCCCTGAAGAGATAGCCAAAAATGAAAAATCCCACACAGGTCGTTATCTGAAAAAGTATTTGCAAGATTAATGGGATATGTTAATAGACAGACAGATGGGACAAGATTACTTGTCCCATCAGATGTCCTTATATATGCTTAACCTTATTAATATACTTTGGAGGTACATATCATATGAATTCTAATTTTTTTGCTATGATATCTAGAATGAAATTTATAGAGCGCTGGTCCTTAATGCGCAATTCAAGACCTGAAAATCTAAGTGAGCATTCTCTGGAAGTTAGTATGTTAGCCCATGTTCTTGCCCTTATAAGCAATGAACGATTAGGCAATAAATTGAATGCAGAAAAGGCAGCCTTAATTGGAATATACCATGATGCCACCGAGATTATAACCGGAGATATGCCTACACCCATTAAGTACTTTAATGAGAATATACAGGGGGCCTTTAAGGAAGTAGAAAAAGCCGCTGCAGAAAATCTCTACTTAATGTTGCCTGATTATCTGAAGGAAAGCTATAAGGATATATTTTATCCTGCCAAGGAAGATGAATACTTGTGGAAGCTTGTAAAGGCTGCGGATAAGCTTTCTGCCCTAATAAAATGTATTGAGGAAGAAAAGGCGGGCAACTCTGAGTTTGTTCTTGCTAAGAACTCCATTCTTAGTCTTATTAAGGAGATGAATTTAAATGAAGTAGATATCTTTATGGAGGAGTTCTTACCTGCATATAGTAAGTCTTTGGATGAACTAAATTAAAGTAAGATATATTGTCTTAGGAATCCTTAGACTTTGCATAATATAAATTTGTTGCACCAGCAATATTATCTTCATACCATTTAGCTGCCGGTCCCTCAGTTTTATAAGCTTGTTCAAATAACCGGTATATATCCTTATATTTTACATCGCATTGTATTAAGGTTTTTAATTCAGAGGTTTGAATAGGTATTATTTTCATTCCTGGGATATATTCAGTACCGGAAGAATTATAGTATTCCATAAATCTACGGCCTCTAAAATCGGAAATAACATTTGTATTTAAGTATGTTGTTACAAATAAGCAATAGGCTTCTAAATTCGGATTATTTAAAATATATTCACCCAGATGTCTTGATACGGGCTCCATCTCCATTCTTCTTTGATTACCGGAGTCTGCCAGTGTAGCCTCTATTAAAAGTGTATGTTCAGGATACCACTGGGTTTTTTTATACTTCCAGACGATATCTGCTTGGCCTCCCCCTGCATGGGTCTTGGGTAATAAATCCGCTTCTAGTGAAAGCTTCATATAGTCTAAAACGTCACCTTCTCTATTACTGATAATATACCAGGCAATACCAAGAACATATTCAAATATGGTCGGAATATCAGCATTATCTGTTACAAGTCTTCTAATCTCATCATCATTTCTCTCTTCGAAATGGGTAAATAAAAGAAGCAAGGTACCCTTATTAAATTTCTCGTCAATTAATTTATTAAACCTTATATATCTGTCATCTTTTATAGCTTCTTTTACTGAGGTAACATCAGTTATTTTTCTGCCAAGAAGCTGGCTGAGCTTTTGATAGAGCAAATCAATATCAATAGCTAAATGTGGATTAATTTCTTCTAAGGATACATTTTCTGTTAGGAGATTTGTTTCTTCAAAAGCAAAGTCAATAAGTTTATCGGAAACAATATCTATGTAGCATTTAGGCAGTACATCAAGTTTACAGATATTATCCTCAAAAAGAACAATATCTGTAAGTTTAAAATACCGTCTATTTAAATCAAAATAGTCCGATAAAGTTGCCTTTGCCTTAAACAAATGCATAAGCTTAAAAAATTCTTCATTGAATTCCTTTTCATCCCTAGATTGTAAGATCTTAACGGGGTTTAATACCCCTTTACCTTCCCTTACAATTACACTTCTGGCTAGACTGCTAAAGAAATATTTTCTCCAAGCACTGCCCACTTTATTGTTAGAAAGTTTTGTGGTAGCTTTATAGAATTCTAAAGTGGATTCTTCATTACCAAATACAATATCTTTTAGGCATGTATAGATCTTATAGTATGGTTTGTCATACTTAGCGCTTTTTCTGTTTATTCCGATTTTACAAATTAACTCCTCGGAAATCTCCTGGGTTTGCAGCAGTTCTAAGGCGTTTTTGTAATTATCCATATCCATAAGAACGGATATAATAATATCCTCATAATTAATTTTCTTATTTCTAGATGAGATTATTTTTTCAACTATTTTTTCTGTGGTTTCTTTGTCAACGCATAAAGGAAGTAAATAAGTAAACTCATCAAAGGTCAGATATTTTGTTTTGCTTATGACATATAGAAAAACTACAAAAGGCCTAACTTTTTTCCCGTCTACATCGTTGCAGGTTTTTAGCATTTGTTTAAAATAAAGATAACTGTCTTTGGGGATTTCCAATTCATTATCAGGATCAAAATTATTTGATTCAGATATAGAAAGAAGCTCAAGGCCTGCATTGGTGAGATTGCGTCCTTCATCAAGCAGGCCGATATCTTTTAAGCCGGAAGTCTTTTCTCTGGCATCCTTATCAGGTCTGGGAGCATCACCCTTAACAAAATTCTTTTCCTTTAAAAAGGCATAATATTCTGCTTGGAATTTATTATTTCCGCTCCAGCTTTTGTCCCTATTGGCAGGCAGTCTTCTAAACTCCTTCATCAGAGCCAGCTGTCTTTCTATATTCATATTAAAATTGTCTGTTCGATAGCTTGTTGTGCCTATGGACCAGCAGTAACTTTTAAAACGAATGTCATTTACCATAAAGCTCTCCTTAATAATTAATAATTAAAACTTCTTTGGTGATGCTATCACGCTGTTTTGTGTGGTAATTGGAATTGGAGTAATTATAATTAAGTGGTATAACTTTGAACTTATCATTTTTAGCTACCCAGTCATACAATATATGATTCTTCTTTCCCTTACTCTCCAAAACATTAGATAGTGCAAAACGAATTCCCCTTTTATCAAGTTCTTCTAGGTAGGCCAATAGGTCATATTCGTCTTTTTCTGTCCATCCATCCTGCTCATTATAAGTGGCACAAGTAATAAGATATGGAGGGTCAACATAGAAAAAGCTCTTATCAGAATATCCATCCAATGGAATATTTCTAAAGTCGGTATTAATAAATTCATAATCTCCGCTTTTAATTCTATTTAAAAAAGCTTCAAGTTTCTCTTGCATTTTAGAATTAAAATCTCTTTTACCTACGGGGAGATTAAATTCTCCCTTTTTATTAAAACGTAATTGATTATTAAATGAATACACTATAAGAAGGTAGAGCATAAGATAGTACTCATCATCTTTTTTCATCCTACTGTTAAAATCGTCCCTTAACTTATTATAGCCTTTTTTATTATATGAACTTAATCCCGATGAACTGTCACAATTATAGTGCTTATATCCGTATTTACTTACAAGAGATAAGTTGTATTTTTCAATGTTTGTAAAGACAAAATCGAATATTTTTTCCTTGGTCAATTTTTTAAAGGTGTTTAATAATCCAATAAGATGTTCATTTGAATCATTAAATAGTACCTTATTACAAGCTAAGTTTATACCTACATTGCAGCCTCCGCAAAATAAATCTACTACCTTATCTACATCTTTGGGAAAATGGGGGAGTAGTTGGGGCAGCAATTTGAATTTACCTCCGGTATAATTAAGGGCTGATGGAATAATCTCTTTACCGGAGTCATAGCATTCGCATAAAAATAGTCTCTCTTGGTTTTCTTTTATATCTGATTTTCCTGTTGAGAAGGCTTTATATTTCTTAGAAAAAATTTTTACCTTTCCTTTCTTTTGTAAAATACGCATTATATCTTCATCACTTATTTTGGCGTTGGAACGTTCATTGCCCTTTTCAGCCATATTATTATAGGAGAGAAGTATATATCTTGCCCGTACAGATTCTATTAATTCCTCGAAAACTTCTGTAGCCTTTTGTGTACAATAGTCGCTCTTTAGTGAGCTTCTATCCATTTTTCTTGCCACACCGTATACTTCCGGCTTTTCCCAACGGGCGACATTTTCTAATAAATGATAAGCGTCACAGTATTGTCTGGAATTGTAAGGAGGGTCTATGTATACCAAATCGGCTTCTATTTCATTAATCAGTTGATTTGAATCCGTATTATAACAAATATTATTTTTATTTAAATTAGCTTTAGGCTTTGGTACCGCTAATTCCAGGTGTCTTTCAAATCTTGCCCCTTGTCTATAGGCGTCATAATGGCCACAGGTATTAGCAATCTTATCCATGGCATATAAAAGTGATGTTATAAGTAGGGCTCTTTCTCTGGAATTAATTTCACCCTGAATATATTTTCTTTCAATATCTTCTCTGATATATCCGATCTTTCTGCAATCTTCCAAAGAAAAATATGTATTGGCAAAATTAATACTCATATAATTGTCTTCTGTTACAGTTATACTATTGTATTCATTAATTATATTAATTACTTTTTCTTCGGAGTAGGGCCGGCTGTCAAACCATGCAAGATGACAGATATAATTACTATACATATTATCATTGGTTATTATTTTTTTATCAGTAAATGCAGAGGCCACAGAACCGGTACCGGCAAAAATATCAGCTACAGTATTTATATTGGTACATTCTTTTTTAACCACCTTGGTAATAAAGGGGAGGAGTTTGTATTTATTACCAAGGTACCTTCTGTTATTAATGGTAATAGTTTTATAATCAGGTTTCTTCTTACTGGCTTTCGATTCAGATTGATTTTTTTTAATATACTCAAACAGCTTATTATATACTTCCTCTGTCCATATAACTTTACCCTCATCATTAATATCAAAATCTATTACTTGTTTTTCTTTTAAGTAGTATAAATATGATCTGGAAATGTTCAATTTTTTCGCCATTTCAGTTGCCGTATAAGTCATATTAATCCTCTCCATCAATGCAACATTTTTCAAGTTCTATTAGACACATTTATTAATAATTATAGCATATTAAGCTTTTATTACAACTAAAACATCTGTTAATTTAATAATAAAATGGATGCTAAATTTACTTTTATGTCAAGTAAATTTAGCATCCATTTTTAGAACGTAGTTTCGAATGTTTTCTTGTTAAAGGTTGCAAGGTGGCAAAGCCACCAGCGTTCAAGTCTTTGCCTTATTCCCATTCTATTGTCGCAAGGTGGCAAAGCCACCAGCGTTAAAGTCTTTGTCTTACTCCCATTCTATTGTCGCTGGTGGCTTGCCGGTGATGTCGTAGCAGACACGATTTACGTGATCTACTTCGTTAATTATACGCTTTGATACAAGGCCTAGGACTTCCCAGGGGAGTTCCACATATTCGGCAGTCATAAAATCTATAGTTTTTACGGCCCTTAGGGCAACGGTGTAGTCATAGGTTCTTTCATCATTTGTTACTCCCACACTTCTTATATTAGTAAGAACGGCAAAGTATTGACTGATGTGTTTGTCAAGGCCTGCCTTTGCTATTTCTTCGCGGTAGATATAGTCTGCTTCTTGGAGTATCTTGACTTTTTGGGGAGTAATATCTCCTATAATACGTACCGCAAGACCGGGGCCGGGGAAAGGTTGGCGAAATACCAGTTTTTCAGGTATACCCAGTTCTAGACCGGCTTTTCTGACTTCGTCTTTAAATAAATCTCTTAAGGGTTCAATAATTTCTTTAAAGTCAACATAGTCGGGAAGTCCCCCTACGTTATGATGGCTTTTTATTACCCCTGATTGTCCGACGCCGCTTTCTATAATATCGGGGTAAATGGTTCCTTGGACCAGATAGTCTACTTTACCTATTTTCTTGGCTTCTTCTTCAAATACCCTAATAAATTCTTCACCGATTATTTTTCTCTTTCTTTCAGGATCAGTAACACCGGCAAGTTTTTCATAGAAACGTTCCTGAGCATTAACCCTAATTAAATTTATGTCAAATTGATTTGTAAATATTTCTTCTACTTCATCTGCTTCGTTTTTTCTTAAGAGACCGTGGTCAACAAATATACAGGTCAGCTGTTTTCCCACAGCCTTATTTATCATAACTGCCGCAACAGATGAATCGACCCCTCCGGATAAAGCGCACAGAACTTTTTTGTCACCTATTTTTTCTTTTAACTGTCTAATAGAGTTTTCTACAAAGGATGACATATTCCAAGTACCATTACATTTACATATATCATATAGGAAGTTTTTTAATATCCTTATGCCTTCCGGTGTTTGATCTGCCTCGGGATGGAATAAAAGTCCATATAAGTTTCTCTTTCTATCTTCAATAGCTGCAACAGGACAGGATTCTGAGCTTGCAATTACCTTAAAGTCATTAGCTGTAGTTTCAATGTTCATCTGACTGATTAGGCATGATGTTTGGTTGCTTACATTCTGGAATAGTTTAGAAGAGGAATCTATGTTTATCTTCATGGTTCCGTATTTACGATTGGGGGCTGGGGAAACCTTACCACCAAGAGAATAAGTCATAAGCTGGCATCCATAATTAATGCCAAGTACAGGAATTCCTAAAGTATAAATCTTAGAGTCATAATTTGGAGCATCTTGTTTGTTTACATCGATTTCTCCGCCTATGGTTATAATTCCTTTTGGACTCAACTGAAGTATCTTTTCAATACTTGTGTTGTAGGGCAATACTTCGCAATAAACATTACACTCCCGGATACGTCTGGCAATAAGCTGGTTATTATGTCCGCCAAAGTCGAGAATAATTACTAATTCTTTATCCACGGTTCAACCTCCTAATTTGTAGCATAACAATATAAATAAGCGGTAAGAATTACATTATTTATATAGATTTATAATTGCTAAAAAATATGATTAATAATACATCATTTTAAAATAAATCGCAAGTATACTATTTATTAACTAAAAAAAATAATAAAGAAAAATATTATTATTTATATTAAAAATTATTTACAAAGTCACTGTATAGGGTTAATATTATATTAATAGATTACAATATATTGTGTTTGTTTGCTTGTATTATATTAATTATGCTTTTTATTACCATTAAACAGGCCCTAGCTTTTTGCAATCTGACAAAAAGATAGGGCTTGTATATTTTATATAATATTTATTTGGAAGCCTGGGCTTTTAATAATGGATAAGCTGAACGCATTTGTTCTAATGCCTCTTGTAGCAGTAATCTTGAGGTGGCTATATTGACCCGGATGTAACCTATGCCTGCCTTGCCAAAATTAGAACCCATATACACCTCAACTTTTGCCTTATTTATAAACCAATCCAGTAAGGTGCTTTCGCTTACCCCTTTGAGAACAATCAAAGCGAGCGGGCAGTTTATCTACCTGAAGGTCCTTGGATTGACTTGCAGAATCCGGAAAAATCCTATGAAGGCGGTAAATGGATTAATATAACTGCCGGTGAGTTAATGGGTATCGCCCTAGTTAGGGAAGGAGCAGTGCTTCCTATGGTAGATACCGCTTTAACTACCAGTAAGATTGACTGGAACACCTTAAAATATCATTGGTTTACAGCTGATAGTCAGACATGTACCGGTACAGGATTAGATTACATCAAAAAAGAAGTATTTGAGCTAAATGCTGATCTTTTAAAAACACTTGAAACAGTAAAGCATGAGGCAAATTAAATTATAGAATGATTTATGGGGCACCATTTCCTATGGTTTGTTACTAGTTAACAATACTATGGGAAAGGGTGCCTTATTTTTTTCTAAGTTGATATTTGACTCTATGGACAATAACTAATAAAATATTCTTATTAAATAGAAGTTACACATAGAAATTTGTAATATAAAAATTAAGTAATGAGGGAAAAAGAATGCATAAAATTCTAATTGTAGAGGACGATACAACCATAGCCAATATTATAAAAGAACAATTGGTTTCTTGGGGAATGATAGCTCACTGTGTAACTGACTTTCAGAATGTACTTTCGGATTTTACAGAGTTTTCTCCCCATCTAATTCTTATGGATATATCACTGCCGTTTTTTAACGGCTACCACTGGTGCAGTGAAATTAGAAAGCTGTCTCAGGTACCGATTATTTTTATTTCCTCAGCAGCGGATAATATGAATATAGTTATGGCCATCAATATGGGAGGGGATGATTTTATTGCTAAACCCTTTGATATGACGGTTTTGGTGGCAAAGGTACAGGCTCTTCTTCGAAGAACCTATGATTTTACCTGTGGTAGTGATATATTGGAGCATAAAGGAGTGATTCTAAATCTAGGGGACACTTCCCTTACCTACCAAGGAATTAAGCTGGACTTAACCAAGAATGAACATAGGATTTTGCAGGTATTACTGGAGCAAAAGGGGAAAGTGGTAAGAAGAGACACCCTAATGTATCGCATCTGGGAGACAGATGATTTTATAGATGAAAATACATTAACCGTAAATATTACAAGACTGAGAAAGAAACTAGCAAGTGTAGGGATTGAGGAGTTTATTATAACGAAAAAAGGATTAGGTTATATGGTGGAATAATATGAGATTATTAATGGCTTATTTGAAATCCATAAGAAAATTTTTATTTATGCTTTTTATATGCATACTAATCTTTGCAGCAGTATTTTCCCTATATGACCTGCCTGTGGAGGCAGTGGTTTATGGGGCTTTACTGTCTTTTGTTATAATGCTGATATGTGGAATTTCTGACTATATCAAATTTATAAAAAAACATAAAAATTTATCAGAACTAGAAGCAGATATTGCAATATCAATAGAGAGGTTAGGGACTGCTAAGAATCAGATTGAGCAAGACTATATAGATTTAATTAAAGCCTTATTTAAGGATAAACAAGAATACATAGCAAAAAGTGATAGAAAAAGATCTGATATGTTGGACTATTATACCTTATGGGTTCATCAGATAAAGACCCCCATTGCTGCTATGAGGCTAATCCTTCAAAATAATGAGACTGAAGAGTACCATGAGTTACAGGCTCAGTTATTTAAAATTGAACAGTATGTGGAGATGGTTATGGCCTATCTAAGGGTAGGTAGTGACAGTACGGATTTTCTACTTAAAGAATATGAATTAGAAGATATGGTAAAGCAAACGGTTAGAAAATATGCACCGATGTTTATCCGTAAAAAAATCAGTGTAAAGTTAGGACAATTAAAATATAAGGTTTTAACCGATGAGAAATGGCTTTGTTTTGCAATAGAGCAGATACTGTCTAATGCCATTAAGTATACAAATAAAGGATATATCTTGATTGATACAGAAAATGAAACAACACTGGTAATTAGTGATACGGGAATTGGTATTTCCCCAGAGGATTTACCTCGCATATGTGAAAAAGGATTTACAGGTTATAATGGAAGAACCGACAAAAGGGCTTCAGGTATTGGACTGTATCTTACAAAACAGATATTGACAAAACTAGGCCATAGAATATCATTTGAATCCCAGATAGGAAAAGGGACTAAGGTTCGTATTGATATGGATAGCAGCAAGTATTAAATAGAAAGCCTACATTTAAAACCAGATGTAGGCTATTATTATTTAAGATTTCAAATTATAATTAATGTTTGTAGTTTGGTTAAGCCAACAGACTTGTTGGGTTTAAGCCAACAGACTTGTTGGGTTTAAGCCAACAGACTTGTTGGGTTTAAGCCAACGAACTTGTTGGGTTTAAGCCAACGGATTAGTTGGGTTTAAGCTTACAAAAATGTAAGGATAGGTTTAATTTTGTAAGATAAATCGATGGAAATGAGGCTCTTATTACCGCTAAAATATGGGTAAGAATTTAAGGAGGTTATAATAATGTCATTGTTAGAAGTAAAAAATCTTAAAAAGATATATACAACAAGATTTGGCGGTAATCATGTACAGGCACTTACCGATGTAAGCTTTTTAGTAGAGGCCGGTGAATATGTATCCATTATGGGTGAATCAGGCTCGGGTAAAACAACCCTTTTAAATATTTTGGCGGCACTAGATAAACCCACCAGTGGTAATGTTCTTTTATCAGGTAAGGATATGAGCAAAATTAAGGAGAAGGATCTTGCAGCATTTCGTAGGGATAATCTAGGTTTTGTGTTTCAGGACTTTAATCTGCTTGATACCTTTTCAATTAAAGATAATATTTTTCTGCCTTTGGTACTGGCAGGGAAGGATTACAGGGAAATGGAGCAGCGGATAAAACCACTGGCAGAAAAGCTGGGGATTACTGATATTCTAAAGAAATATCCCTATGAGGTATCCGGAGGTCAAAAGCAAAGAGCGGCAGTTTGTCGGGCCCTTATTACACACCCTCAGATAATACTGGCAGATGAACCTACCGGAGCACTGGATTCAAAGTCCACTAACCAGCTACTTCATCTCTTTAATAAAATAAATGAAGAGGGTCAGACCATCCTTATGGTAACCCATTCCGTAAAGGCTGCCAGCCATGCTAAGCGTGTGCTATTTATCAAGGACGGGATGGTATACCATCAGATATACCGAGGTAATTCCAGCTATGAGGAGATGTATCAAAAAATATCTGATACTTTAACCCTGCTTACTACCGGAGGTGACAAAAATGCGTAAAGGTCTGTTTCCCTTCTTAGCCTTGCAGAATATCCGTAAAAACAGTAAGTTTTATCTGCCCTATATTTTAACTATTATAGGTACGGTGGCAGCTTTTTATATTATGTCAGCCATTGCCTCGGATAAGGGAGTTAAAAAACTTAGAGGTGCAGAGTATGTGTCTCCCTTTATGTTCACAGGCTTAGTTATCGCAGGGATATTTGCTGTGATCTTCCTTTTATATACCAATAGTTTTCTTATTAAACGGCGCCATAAGGAATTAGCCTTATACAATATATTGGGTATGGAAAAAAGGCATATTGCAGGGATACTATGCTTTGAATCTATGTATGTGGCTCTAGTTGGTATTATCGGCGGATTATTATGTGGTATCTTATTTCATAAACTGGCAACCCTTGCTTTGCTTAAGTTACTTCGTTTTGAGGTACCCTTTGGTTTTGTTATATCTGCTTTTGCTATAAAAATAACAACTGTATTATTTGCTTCAATTATTGGTCTTACCTTACTTTTTAACCTGAGACGGATTCGCATAGCTAATCCTATTGAACTGCTTAATAGTTCCAATGCAGGGGAAAGGGAGCCGAAAAGTAAATGGATTTTAGCTTTGATTGGAGTCATAACTCTTGGGGGCGGATATTATATAGCCATAACTACAAAGTCAGCAATTAAAGCGATTTTAGTTTATTTTATAGCTGTATTTCTTGTAATAATAGGTACCTACTGTCTGTTTACGGCTATTAGCATTGTGGTATTAAAACAGCTAAGAAGAAATAAAAAGTTATATTATAAAACCAAAAATTTTATAGGTATTTCTGGAATGCTATACCGAATGAAGCAAAATGCAGTAGGTCTTTCAAATATCTGTATACTTTCTACCATGGTATTGGTTATGGTATCGGGGACCCTTTCCCTTTACCTAGGGACGGAAGATGTATTGGACACATATTATCCCGGACATATTGTATCAAAACTTATAATAAATAGCGAAACAGAATTTGCTTTTCAAAAAGATTTAACGGTAGATAATATAAAAGAAATAATCAGAAAAAACCAAGGGAATATAACTAGATTTGAAGATTACACCTATCTGGCATTTACAGTGGGAAGAGGCCAAGGTTATTATCATACGAATATTGAACGAAGTTATAAGGGTGATTATCTACAGCTGTGTTTTATTACGGAGGAAGATTACTATAAGTTTACCGGAAAAAAGGTGGATTTAAAAGACAATGAAATCTTATTTTATGGTAACACTTTGGATAATAAAGAAAGTATTCGTATAGAGGTGGGGGATTATTCTCTTAACTTTAACATAGTAAAACATCTTAAAGGTTTTCCGACAATTGATAATTTAACAGGATATTTAGTTGAAACCAACTACTTAGTGGTAAAGGATGAAGAGGTACTTCAAACTATATATAAGGCACAGAAGTCTGTTTATAATGATGATGCCAGTTCTTTAAAATGGATAGCAATAATTGATATTGATCAGAATGAAGATATACAAATTAAATGTGCAAATGAGATTAGTAATCTAAAAGCAGAAGACGGTCTAGGGGATTTTAAACACTTTCTGGTAGATACAAGAGCACAAAACTCAGCTGACGTTTATGCTATGAACGGTGGTTTTTTATTTCTTGGCTTGTTTTTAGGCTTTCTTTTTATCATGGCTACGGTTCTGATTATATACTACAAGCAAATTTCAGAAGGCTATGAAGATAAAGGACGCTTTGAAATTATGCAAAAGGTTGGTCTTCCTAAGAAGGAAATTAAACGTTCCATTAGTACACAGATTTTGATAGTGTTTTTTGCACCTCTAGTAGTTGCTGCAGTCCATGTGGCCTTTGATTTTCAATTAATGCTGAAACTTTTGACCTTATTTGGCCTTACGAATACAAGGATTACCATGCTTTGTACCCTTGGAACTTTATTAGGTTTTGGGATAATCTATGGTATTGTTTATGGATTAACTGCCCGTACCTATTATAAAATTGTAAGTGGCAAACATTAATACAAAGAGGGAGAGTAAGAATTATAGGCATATTTATAGCCCGGTAGTTATGAAAAAGAAATCATAATTACCGGGCTAATTTATTTATATTTAATCTATAACTTAGCTTTATGTCCTTTATCTCCTCTTTTACGGAGGCGAACTTTTTTAGCGCTTAATTCTTTGTCATTATATACAAATGTTTCAGTATCCGGACTTACTGCCTTTGCAAAACATACGGTATCGTCCTTATCTAGCTTAATGGCCCTGACACCTCGGCTGTTTCTTTTAAACTCTGCCACTTCTGCAAGGGGAAAGCCTAAAGATAAGCCTTTTTCGGTCAGGATAATTACTTTATAATTGCCTGCTAGAATATCTCCTGCAGATAATAAGTTTATTCCTATGACTTGGTCACCCTCTTCTAGTTTTGTAGCACTAATCTGAGAACGGTTTGTTTCAAATTCAGCACCGGATACCTGCTTAATAAAGCCTTTTTTAGTTACAAATAACATCTGGCTTTCAAAAAGTTCTTCAAAGGATGTATAAAGGATAATTTCTTCTTTTTCTAATTTACATAGGGTATGGATTAAGCTTCCCCGATCCCTCATCTTACATCTGGGGATGTTCTCAGCTTTAATTTGGAACATGTTGCCTTCCTTAGTAAAACAGCATAAGCGGTCAGTATTCTTCATCTGAATAATATAGCTGTAGTCTTTTAAGTTGTCCTCGGACACCCTGGTATAACTGGCAGAATCCAAGGATTTTGTATATCCAAACCGGTCTATTAATATATAGATATCCTCAACCTTTTTCTCTTCCACATAATCACTGGTTTTAGCGTTAATTAGCATGGTCTTTCTAGGAGAATGGAAGACTTTCTTATATTCTTTAAGGCGTTTTTTAATTATCTTGTATAGTTCCTTTTTGCTTCCTAATACTTTTTCATATTCGGCAATGGAATCTTTTAAGCTTCCTTCTTCTTCATGGAGTTTTAATATTTCAAGACCTATTAATTTGGAAAGCTGCATGGTAAGTATGGCCTCAGCCTGACGTTCTGTGAAATTCAAAGTAGCTGCTTCTTTTTTTGAAGCTTGGGATTTAAATCGAATCCCTTCTACATTTCCGGTCATTAGACAAGCTTTTGCCTGTTTAACAGAAGAGCTTCCCCGTAGAATTTCAATTATTAAATCAATTATATCTGTGGCCTTAATTAAGCCACCTACTATTTCAAGACGCTTCTTTGCTTTATCCAGGAGATAATTATATTCCTTGGTATATAATTCCTCTTGGAAGTCTACAAATTCTTTAATTAAGCCCTTTAGGTTAAATGTTACCGGCTGCTGGTCCTTAATGGCTAAAAAATTAACAGAATATGTATCTTCCATAACTGTCTTTTTGTATAGGCCGTTTAAGAGATTGTTAATATCTCTGTCCCTTTTAACCTCTATGACAATTCGAATTCCTTCTTTGGAGGATTCGTCCCTAACATCATATATCTCATCAAAGACCTTGTCTTTTATTAGATTTGAAAGGTTTTCTACAAGTTTTGATTTATTACCGGCCACGGTATAGGGTATTTCGGTTATAACAATGTTTTTTCTGCCGTTGTCACCGTTTTCAATCTCCACTTTTGCCCGGATTCTTATTTTTCCTTCCCCGGTTTCATAGATTTGCTCCATATCATCCACATTAATAATTGTTCCTCCGGTAGGAAAGTCGGGAGCCGGAATATAGTTCATTAGTTCTTTTATAGTAATATCCGGATTATCCATATAGGCCATAACCCCTTCAATAACTTCGTCCGGATTGTGGGGCGGAATATTAGTAGACATTCCTACGGCGATACCGGTGGTACCATTAATAAGAAGGTTTGGAATCATGGCAGGCAGTACAACAGGTTCCTTTTCACTGCCGTCAAAGTTAGGGTTAAAGTCGATTAAGCCCTTTTCTAAATGATTAAGAAGAGCCATGGCTCCGGGAGATAGCCTTGCTTCTGTATAACGCATAGCTGCGGCTCCGTCTCCGTCGATAGAACCGAAGTTGCCATGGCCGTCTACTAAAGGAACCATAAGTGAGTAATCTTTACTCATATTAACTAAGGCATCGTAAATAGAACTATCTCCGTGGGGGTGATATTTACCCATGGTATCACCGACGATACGGGCGCTTTTCCTATGGGGCTTATTAGGGTCTAATCCCAACTCAATCATAGAATATAAGATTCTACGTTGTACAGGCTTTAGGCCGTCTCGTACATCCGGTACTGCTCTTGATACGATAACGCTCATGGCATAATCTCGGTAGCTATTTTTCATTTCTTCAGAAAAATCCAATTGTATTATTTGATCTTGCTGATTTTGATTTTTCATTATTACCTCCTAATAAATATAGTGGAGCTTATATATCCAGCTTTGCGTATCTTGCTTCTTCCATTATAAATGTACGCCTTGGAGGAACATTACTGCTCATAAGGGTACTTGTAATCTCATCGGCTTCGATATTATCACTTATGGTTATTTTAGCCAATATTCTAGTTTCGGGATTTAGAGTAGTCTCCCAAAGTTGATGGGCATCCATTTCACCAAGACCCTTGTATCTTTGGATATTTAATATTTTAAAATCATTGTTCTTGCGAAATTTGTCCAGCTCAAAATCATTATATAAATATTGAAATTCTTTAGTTTTCTTATTTCTCTTTATAGTTTCGTATTCAACCCTATAAAGTGGGGGAAGTCCCCTATATATTTTTCCTGCAAAGATAAGCTCAGGCATAAAACGATAAAAGAATGTAAGTAGCAAGGTGCTGATATGGGCACCGTCCACATCGGCATCTGTAAGGATAATAATCTTATCATAATTTAATTTTGATATATCAAAATCATCCCCTATGCCACAGCCAAAGGTTGCAATCATGGACTTTATTTCATTATTTAAAAGTATTTTTTCCAGGGAGGCTTTTTCTACATTAAGGATTTTACCCCTTAAGGGAAGGACAGCCTGGGTACGGCGGTTTCTTGCTGTTTTAACAGTACCGCCGGCTGAATCTCCCTCTACAATGTATAATTCGCATTCCTCAGGTTTTTTAGAGGAACAGGAAGCAAGCTTACTTCTGGTATCCACTTCATTTATCTGCTTTAAGACAGCATTTCTGGCCTTATCGCTGGCTTTTCTGGCATTAAATGATTTCATTGAATTGTCTAGTATGGACTTTAATACTTCTACATTTTTATCAAACCACCGTTGAGCTTCCTGAGTAAATACTTCCTCAACCGCACTTTTTGCATCGGTATTACCTAGTTTTGTCTTAGTTTGTCCTTCAAATTGAGGATCCGGATGTTTTATGGATACAATAGCAACGATACCGTTACGGATATCTTTGCCGTCAAAGTTATCGTCCTTATCCTTTAACACACCCAGTTCCCTGGCATATTGATTGATAACCCTAGTAAGGCCTGTCTTAAAACCGGTTACTAAAGTACCGCCGTCTACGACATTAATACAATTACAGTAAGCATTTATCTGTTCAGAATAGTTGTCGGTATATTGGAAAGCAATTTCCACTTCAATTTCACCGCTTTTTCCCTCCAGATAAATGGGTTCCTCATGAATTAAACTCATTTCCCTAGTTAGATAGGAAACAAAGCTTTTTATACCGAATTCTTCGATATAACTTTTAGTAACACCGGTCTTTTCATCTTGAAAATGCAGTAATAAGTTTTTATTAAGAAAAGCTATTTCTTTAAGCTTTTTTTGTATTATATCGGACTTAAATTCTACTGTTTCAAATATAGAATCGTCCGGATAAAAGATTATCTTAGTTCCTGTATCGGACTTATTGCATTTACCAACAACAGGAAGGAGACCATTTTCCAATTTTGTTACCGGATGGCCCCCATTTTCATATTCATCCCGATATATTTTTCCGTCTCTTTTTATTTCTATAAGCATTCGCTTAGAAAGTGCGTTTACAACTGCGGCACCGACCCCATGTAGACCACCGGATACCTTATATACTGAAGAGTCAAATTTACCTCCGGCATGAAGGACGGTATAAATTACACGGGCAGTAGGTATTTTCTTTACAGGATGGATATCTACCGGTACCCCCCGTCCGTTATCCTCTATTTCTATACCCCCATCATTACGGAGAGTTACATTAATCCGGTTACAGTAGCCTGCCAGATGTTCATCGATACCATTGTCTATAATTTCCCAAATAAGGTGATGAAGGCCTCTAGGTCCGGTGCTTCCTATATACATTCCGGGACGCTTGCGGACTGCCTCAAGTCCTTCTAATACCACAATCTGACTTCCGCTATATTGTTCCATGGTTATACATTCCCCTTTTACAAAGATTCTATCTGTAGATTATTCTAAATGATTATAGCACAAGAACTTGTATTTTTCTAGTAATCTCACAATCATATGTTCGTAAATTGCTTGTATTGGGAGTTTTCCTTAATTAAGTATTTGAAAAAAATCTAAAATGTTGTATAATGGGAACAATTCTGTAGGACGGACTAAGCAGATAAGATATACAAAAGAGGCTTATTTAGAAAGGCTAGGTGTTAAATAGTGGGCTTATATTTATATGAAACCCATCTACATACGAAAGAGGCAAGTGCCTGTTCTTATATGACTGGGGCAGAACAAGTACGATTATACAAGGAAGCCGGATATGCCGGTATTATAGTAACAGATCACTTTTTTAACGGAAATACAGCTATTTGCAATGATTTGACTTGGGAAGAAAGGGTAGATTTATTTTGCAAAGGTTATGAGAATGCCAAAAAAGAAGGAGATAAGATAGGTTTATCGGTATTCTTTGGTTGGGAAACTAATTACAAGGCAACGGAATTTTTAATATATGGACTGGATAAGGAATGGATAAAAAATCACCCCGAAATGTTAAACTGGACAATTGAGGAACAATATTATCAAATCCATAAGGCCGGAGGTTTTGTGGTACATGCCCATCCATTTAGAATAAGGCCTTATATAAAAGAAATACGTCTTTTTCCAGACTTAGTTGATGCTGTAGAAATATATAATGTGGGTAATAGGAATATAGACTTTGATAAAAAGGCTGCTGAATATGCAAAGAAACATAATCTGCCGACAACTGCCGGAACCGATGCCCATGGATTGGAGCCTGAGCGTAGCGGAATGGGATTTTCTAAACCGCTAAATAGTATTCATGATTTTATTGAGAATATTAAAGCCAGAGATTATAAGTTGATTATGAACATGTAAATTAAAATATAGGAGATATTATATAAGCATGGGCATATCATATTCTGTTTTTATATTTTAGGAGGTTGTTATGAAAAAACCATTTGTTACCTTAGAACAGTTAAAAGAAATAATAAAAGAATATCCGACTCCTTTTCATATTTATGATGAGAAAGGAATACGTGAAAATGCAAGAAAATTAAAGGAAGCTTTTTCTTGGAATAAAGGGTTTAAAGAATATTTTGCGGTAAAAGCTACACCAAATCCTTATATTATAAATATATTAAAGGAGGAAGGCTGCGGTGTGGACTGTTCTTCCTTTACTGAACTTATGTTAGCAGAGGCTATGGATTATTCAGGGGAGGATATTATGTTTTCCTCCAATGTAACTCCGGCAGAGGAATTTGTAAAGGCAAGAGAGTTAAATGCCATTATTAATCTGGATGATTTTACCCATATAGAATTTTTAGAGAAAGTTGCGGGCCTTCCCGAAATTATAAGTTGCAGATATAATCCCGGTGGTGTATTTAGGACTGCCAATGGGATAATGGATAATCCGGGGGATGCAAAGTATGGTTTTACTAAGGAACAGATGATAGAAGGATTTCGTATCTTAAAGGAAAAAGGTGTTAAGTACTTTGGAATTCATGCCTTTTTAGCCAGCAACACCATTTCTAATGAGTATTATCCTACTTTAGCAGGTATCTTATTTAAATTGGCCGTAGAACTAAAAGAAAAAACCGGTGTTCATATTAAGTTTATTAATCTTTCCGGAGGAATAGGAATACCCTATCATCCCGATGAAAAGCCAAATGATATTATGGCTATCGGTGAAGGAGTAAGAAAGGCCTATGAGGAGATTTTAGTTCCGGCAGGTATGGGAGATTTAGATATATATACAGAGCTTGGTAGATATATGCTGGCACCTTACGGACACTTAGTAGCAACCGCAATTCATCAGAAGAATATCTATAAGGATTATATAGGACTTGACGCCTGTGCGGTTAATCTTATGAGACCGGCTATGTATGGGGCGTATCACCATATAACTGTTATGGGTAAGGAAAATGAACCTAATAATTTTAAGTATGATATTACCGGCTCCTTATGTGAAAATAATGATAAATTCGCTATAGACAGGATGCTGCCAAAGATTGATATCGGTGATTTGATTGTTATCCATGATACCGGTGCCCATGGATTTTCCATGGGATATAATTATAACGGTAAATTAAAGAGTGCGGAGCTGCTTTTAAAAGAAGACGGCAAGGTGCAATTAATCCGCAGAGCAGAGACACCAAAAGACTATTTTGCTACCTTTGATTTTAGTGATTATTATAAAAAATTATTTTAATTAAAGTGTATAAAACAGATTTTATTGATTATTCATAATTAGCTAGTATATTTTATAGGTTATAAAGATAAGATATAATGTAACTTTCCGGGAGATAGTATTTGGCCAACTAATCTTCTGGATTGTTTCCATATCCCGGGTAAAAATTGTCTAAAATTTATTATTGGCCTCAAAAATTGTAAGAAATTATTGAGTTTTCTACGATGTTGACAAGAAACAATTGATGATATATAATACTTTGAATGTATTGTGGAATTAAAAGTATATGCATATGGAGGAAGGGTGTTTTATGGTAGAGAAGAAAAATATATTAACTTATGAAGGATTACGAAAACTAGAAGAGGAGCTTCACGATTTAAAGGTTAATAAGAGAAAAGAAGTTGCTCAAAAGATTAAAGAAGCCAGAGAGCAGGGGGATTTATCTGAGAATGCCGAATACGATGCAGCTAAGGATGAGCAAAGAGATATTGAGGCCAGAATAGAAGAGATTGATAAAATCCTTAGAAATGCAGAAGTAGTAATAGAGGATGAAGTTGATGTTGATGTAATAAATATCGGATGTAAGGTCCGTATTTTCGATATGGAATATAAAGAGGAATTGACATATAAAATTGTTGGATCAACTGAAGCAAACAGCCTTAAAGGTAGGATTTCAAATGAATCTCCATTGGGTAAGGCACTTCTTGGAAAAAAGGTTGGAGAAATTGTGGATGTTGAGACAACCAACGGTGAAGTAATTCAGTATGAAATACTAGAAATTCAAAGGTCAAATTAATATTAATATAGGTATTAAAAAAATACCTGCTAAATGATAAGAGGTGAAGATAAGATGGCAGATGAAAGAGCACAAATGCAAAGCGATCAGGATTTAAATGAACTGCTTAAAGTTAGAAGAACAAAGCTAGCTGAACTTCAAAGTAAGGGAAAAGATCCCTTTAAAATAATGAAATACGATGTAACTAATCATTCGGCTGATATTACTACTAATTATGAAGAGTTTGAAGGAAAAACCGTGTCCATAGCCGGCCGTATTATGACAAAACGGGTTATGGGTAAGGCTTCTTTTTGTAACGTCAGGGATTTAAAAGGTGATATTCAAGCCTATGTAAGAAGAGACGACATTGGTGAAGAGCCCTATGCTGAATTTAAGAAATATGATATTGGTGATATAATTGGTATAGAAGGAGAAGTGTTTAAAACTAAATCCGGAGAGATTTCCGTAAAAGCCAGTAAAATAGTCCTTCTTTCAAAAAGCCTGCAGATACTTCCTGAGAAATTCCATGGACTAAAAGATACGGACCTTAGATATCGTCAAAGATATGTGGATTTGATAGTAAATCCCGAGGTAAGGGATACTTTTATAAAGAGATCTTTAATTATCAGAGAAATTAGAAATTATCTTGACAGCAGAGATTTTATTGAAGTTGAAACACCGGTACTGGTTTCTAATGCCGGAGGAGCTGCAGCTAGACCTTTCTGCACCCATCATAATGCATTAGATCAAGATCTCTTTTTAAGAATTTCCTTAGAATTATACCTAAAAAGACTTATCGTAGGCGGATTAGAGCGTGTATATGAAATTGGCAGAGTATTTCGTAATGAAGGTCTGTCCGTTAGACATAATCCTGAATTCACCTTACTTGAGTTGTATCAGGCATATACAGATTATTATGGAATGATGGATTTGGTTGAAGATCTTTTCCGTACGGTAGCACAAAAGGTACTAGGTACCACTAAAATAAACTATCAAGGAGAAGAAATAGATTTAGCAAAACCTTTTGAGAGACTTACTATGGTTGAGGCTATTAAAAGGTATGCCAATGTTGACTTTGATCAGATAAAAGACGAAGCTTCTGCTAAGGCTTTGGCTAAGGAGCATAATATTGAATTTGAGGATAGACATAAGAGAGGGGATATTATTAATCTCTTCTTTGAAGAGTATGTGGAGGAACATTTAGTTCAACCTACCTTTATTATGGATCATCCTGTAGAGATTTCTCCTTTGGCCAGCAGAAAGCCTGATAATCCTGATTATACAGAAAGGTTTGAGCTGTTTATTACAAGAAGGGAAATGGCCAATGCCTTCTCTGAGTTAAATGATCCTTTGGATCAAAGAACAAGATTTGAGGCTCAAGAAGAATTAAGGGCAGCAGGAGATGAAGAAGCAAATGAGACTGATGAAGATTTCCTAAATGCCTTGGAGTATGGTATGCCACCTACAGGAGGCATAGGAATTGGTATTGATCGCTTTGTTATGTTGCTTACTGATTCTGCAGCTATAAGGGATGTATTGCTATTCCCTACAATGAAGACATTAAATGATGTAAATAAGAGAATTGATGTAAAAACTAAGGCTTCTTATGAGGAAAAAGTAGAGCCAGAGATGATAGATTTTTCTAAGGTAAAAGTTGAACCCTTATTTGAGGATTGTGTAGATTTTGATACCTTTAGTAAATCAGATTTCCGTGCAGTAAAGGTTAAAGATTGTGTGGCAGTTCCTAAGTCAAAGAAACTTTTACAGTTTACCTTAGATGACGGAACAGGTACAGACCGCACCATTTTAAGCGGTATTCACCCATATTATGAGCCGGAAGAACTAATTGGCAAGACTCTTATTGCTATCGTAAATCTTCCCCCAAGAACAATGATGGGTATTGACTCTTGCGGTATGCTGCTTAGTGCTATTCACGAAGAAGATGGCGAAGAAAAGCTTAATCTTCTGATGGTTGATGACCGCATTCCGGCTGGAGCAAAGCTTTATTAAAACTTAAAAGTGATTTTTGTATCAAATTTACTTATTTGACACAGATATTGGTATGCCGTCTGTTTCTTAACTGAAACAGGCGGCTTTTTTGTTTCAGAAGTGTAGTATCTTTTTTAATATAAAGTAACTTTTTTAAAAAAGGTTTATGTAAAAATATTAGGAATTAATATTATAAATTGACTAATTTTTTCCTTAATAGTAATATAGAATTACAATACAGGAATGATTTTACATGGAGGTATTTAATAATGGCAGAAATGGGTAATATTTTAACATGGACATTAATAGGAGAGTGTCCCATCCCCGATGATGTAAATGATTTATTGGTAGAAGGGGAAGAGGCAGTTGCTGCATATAAGACATTCCGTGATAGTGCCATATTTACTAACAAGAGATTGATTGTAAGAGATGCTCAGGGCTTTACAGGCAAAAAGGTTGAGATATATTCTCTGCCTTATTCATCAATAGTTATGTGGTCCACTGAGAATGCCGGAAGATTTTTGGATGTTAATGCAGAAGTAGAGCTTTGGACAAGGGCCGGTCACATAAAAATAAATCTAAATAAGGGTGTAGATATAAGGAAATTTGATAAGCTGATTGCTAAAGCTTTACTTTAATAAAAACAAATTATGTAATTAAGAAAGAGTCTCTTGAAAACAGGGATTCTTTTTTGCATTACTGGAACATTTATCGTAAGATTCAACAATAAAGTGCCCAAAGTGTATAGTGTTACGACAAAAATTCATATAGATTAGATAAAATTTAGCCTATATACCTCATTTCAAATATATTAAGATAAAGATAAATCATTGATATTTAAGGCAAACAATAAAGTAAAGTGAGGTTATAGCATGAAGAAGATGGAAACTGAGATCGTAGTCATTGCTGCAGGCCCAGCCGGATTATCCGCTGCGGTAGAGGCTGCAGAAAATGGAGCTGATGTAATTGTTCTTGAAAAAGCTTCTACAGTAGGTGGAGCTGCCAACATGGGTATGGGACCCCTTGGAAATGGGTGTTCCGCCTCAAACAGTTTCCAATATGTCTAAGTTCGAAAGTCCTGACCCAGGTTATTGGTGTCGTCGCGGATATGCCGTTGCCAATGTGGATCCTAGAGGTATCGGACATTCAGAGGGAGATTTTATTCAGTTTGGTACTCAGGATGCACAAGATGGATATGATTTTATTGAATGGGCTGCAGAGCAACCTTGGTGTAACGGAAGAATCGGAATGGCCGGAAACAGTTGCGTAGCTATGACACAATTACGTATTGCTTCTCAATGCCCACCTCATCTTGTATGTATAGCCCCTTGGGAAGCAACAACTGATATGTACCGTGAATCACTATGTGAAGGGGGTATCCCTGCCAGATCCTTTGTCAGAATGGTTATGGCAGAAGCTGTAGGACCTAACTATATTGATGATACACCGGACAACTTGACATTATATCCTTATATTAATTGTACATATTGGAAGGACAAAGACCCTATCTGAGAAAATATAAAAATTCCAGTTTATTTAACCGCATGCTGGAACCATTTTCACTTAAGAGGTTCTTTTAATGCCTTCCGTAGAATTAAGTCAAAGAAAAAATGGATTCGTGCCCATAGAAATTTTGAGTGGCCGGATGCATATGCCAATGAAAACCTTCAGGATTTGGAGCGCTTCTTTGATCGCTATCTAAAGTTGGAGAGAAATGGATGGGAGCTTACTCCAAGAGTAAGAATTGAAGTTCAGGACGTTTATGAATTTAATTATATGACCAATCGTGCGGAAGATAGTTTTCCGCTGAAGAGGACAAAATATGAAAAATTATATTTGAATGCAGCAAATATGACAATGCAAAACACACCGGTAGAAAATGAAGCTTCTGTTTCCTATGACAGTAAGACCGGGGAGGTTACATTTGACTACCGCTTTGAAGAGGACACAGAAATTACCGGATATATGAAGTTAAGACTGTATGTGGCTGCAGAAAGCTATAATGATATGGATTTATTTATAAACGTACAGAAATTAAGTACCACAAAAGAATTCCTTCCCATCACCTTATTTGGAGAACCACATCCTGGAGTATGGGGAAAGATGAGAGTTTCACGGCGTAAGTTAGATGAGAAGCTTTCTACAGATTATAATCCCGTTCAGGCCCATACCTGTGATGAAAAATTAGAGCCCGGACAGATTGTTCCCGTGGATATTGAAATCGTACCTACCAGCCGTTTTTGGCATAAGGGGCAGTATATACGTGTTCAAATTTCCGGTCGTTATATCCGTGAAGATTGGTTTGAGCCCTTGATATGGGATACTGATAATCATGGAAATCATCTTATCTATACTGGCGGACAATATGAATCATTCCTTCAGATACCTGTGATACCACCTAAATTCCAGGATGGAGATATTATTATCCGATAAATTTAATTGCTGCAGATCAGGCAGTTTAATCAAAGTTCAGAATATTATAATCAAAAAGAATCTCCTATAAAATAGGAGATTCTTTTTTTTTATATAAAAGTATAACAGCTATAGCAGTTTTTATAATATTTCTAAGAAAAGTTTAACTAAAATTCCTAAAAAGCAAAATAATTATACAAAAGCTTGAGTGTATGTGTTATAATTTGCTTGATAGTAAAATCGCCATTAGCAATATACTTAGGCATATTTGCATATATTTAACTAATGCAGTTAAGACTTGAAATAATTAATATTTTATGGGATATTGGAGGCAATGATGTTAAACTTTAAGAAAATAAGGTTAATGACAAAGCTGGCAGTGTATGAGAATAAAGAAGGCAAAGAAGACATCTATCTAAGCAAATATTATAAACAAGATTATGTAAGACTTCAGGTTATAAAATCAATTATCAGTGCAACTATAGGTTATATTCTAATTATAATGATGATTGGATTTTATAGAATGGAACACTTGATAAAAAAAGCAGTAAGTTTACAATACAAAACAATAGGTGGATATATACTGGGCTTTTATATTATTATAATCACTATATACGGATTGGGATCATACTTAGGTTATTCTATGAAATACGATGCTTCGAGAAAGAAGCTAGCAAGGTATTTCAAACTATTAAAACGCATGGAAAAAATATATAAAGAATCGACCCATGAGTATTAAGTATGGAGGGTTATATTATGTTACCATTACTTGAATTAAGAGAAAAAATTAAAAATTTTTATAAGCAATATGACGCATATTTAGTACCTGCAATAAAATTTATATTTGCATTTATAGCATTTCAGGCTATAAATAAAGAAATAGGATATGACGTAAGATTTAAGTCTATACCTATTGTTTTTGCCTTGTCTTTATTAAGTGCATTTACACCATCGGCTATAATGGTGCTTTTGGCAGCAGCCATAGCTATACTACATGTATTCTTTATATCGCCCATTTTATCTATTATAGTTATTATGGTACTTATGATATTGTATCTACTTTTCCTTAGATACACTCCAAATCAGGGATATGTGGTACTAGCTGTGCCGGTTTTATTTCTTTTGAAGATGCCATATTTTATCCCGATTTTACTGGGGTTAATATCTACCCCTGTAGCTATGGTTCCCACAAGCTGCGGTGTGATAGTATATTTTTTATTTCAAGTTATAAAAACAGCGGTAACCACGCAGACAGGTATTTCTGTTGAGGATATTATGCAACTTTATACTACTGTTGTTGATAACCTAATTGGAAACAAGCAGATGATTATGACAATAGCTATTTTTGCATTGATAATTATGGTTACCTATTCTATTAGAAAAATGTCTTTTGATTATGCATTTGAGATTTCAATTTTGGCAGGGGGACTTACCAGTATTTTAGGTTTTTTAATTAGTTATTTAATATTGAACAAGTCAGGTCAAATACTGGGTATGATAGTAGGAACCATAATTTCTACAGGTTTAGTATTTATAGTCCATTTCTTTGAACTTACCTTGGATTATTCAAGAGCGGAGCATGCCAGATTTGAAGATGAAGTATATTACTATTATGTGAAAGCGGTGCCTAAGGTAACTGTGACCGTATCCCAGGTCAATGTAAAACATATTAATTCTAGTGATGTAAAAAGCAGGGAGTTTAGTGAGCCGGATACGGATGAAACAGAAGAATACTTCAACTACGATGATGATGACTATACTAACTTTTAAATATACTGACTAATGAGCATACAGTAAATGAATTATAACGGCGGGAGAGAAGTATATGCAAGCAATCAGAAATTTAATAAGTGATTATCGATTTTCTATACCGAAAATTTATATTACCGATATTATTGAAATTATTATACTTGCTTTTTTAATCTACCATGTTGTCAAGTGGATTAAGAATACAAGAGCCTGGGCCTTAGTTAAAGGTCTGGTTGTTATTATGCTTTTCTGGTTAGTCGCCGTTATATTTAGGCTAAATGTTGTTATTTGGATTATATCCAATACAATTGATGTTGGTATTATTGCTATTTTGATTGTGTTTCAGCCGGAACTTCGTAAGGCTTTGGAGCAACTGGGCAAGAAAAATATAGTTCGTTCTATTCTGATTTTTGATGATACTAAAGATAAAAATGAAAAGTTTTCGGATTATACATTAAATGAAATTGTACGAGCTATATTTGAACTGGCAAGAAATAAAACCGGAGCCTTAGTTGTAATTGAAGAAGAAACACCCTTAAATGAATTTGTAAATACAGGGATTTTGGTAGATAGTATAATAAGCAGTGAATTACTGATTAATATATTTGAAAGAAATACACCGCTTCATGATGGGGCAGTTATACTTCGAAATAATCGAATTGTAGCTGCAACTTGTTATCTGCCTTTATCAGATAATATGCAGTTAAGTAAGGATTTAGGAACAAGGCACCGTGCAGGTATAGGCATAAGTGAGGTGTCTGATTGTCTTACCATCATAGTATCAGAAGAAACAGGTAAGGTATCCATAGCAAGAGAAGGCAAGTTAATAAGAAATGTGGATGGAGACTACTTAAGATCAAAGCTTATGGAGGCCCAGAATAAAATGTCTGATACTAACAGATTGAAATTTTGGAAGGGAAGACGAGGCAATGAAAGAGAAATTGACTAGAAATATTGGTGTTAAAATTCTATCGGTAGTAATAGCTGCGATTTTATGGCTGGTTATAACTAATACCAATGATCCTATTCGCTATGAGACCTTTACCGATGTTCCGGTTAATATTAAGAATGAGGATATTATAATAACTAAAAACCAGAGTTATGAAATTATCGAAGGAGAAACCATTAGTTTTAAAGTTGCCGCAAGACGGTCTATAATGGAGAACATATCTGCATCGGATTTTGATGTATCGGCGGATTTTGCCCATTTGTCCAGTGTTAACTCTGTTAATATAACCATCACCCCCAAAAGATATAAGGATGAAATTGAGATTGTTGACAGGGGCGATGTACAGCATATGATTGTCAGCATAGAGGAAATACACAAAGAGCAATTTAAGGTTAATGTAGTAGATAAGGGAAAGGTAGCAGAGGGATTTTTTCTTGGTAACAAATCTGCTAAACCTAATATTATTTTAGTTAGCGGTCCAAAAAGTAGGATTGAAAAAATTAAACAAGTAGTAGTAGAGGCAGATGTAGAGGGTGCCTCAAAATCCAATATACAGATATTAGGACCCATGGCCTTGGATGAAGAAGGTAATGTAATTGATGCTACCAGATTAACATTTAGTACTTACTTTATTGAGGTAGGTTTAGATTTATATAAGATTAAAGAAGTTCCACTGAAAATAAATATTACAGGAAAACCTGCAGATGGATATGTAGTGACAGGAGTAGAGTATGAACCCAAGACTGTTGAAATAGCAGCAGAAGATTCTATACTAGATAACCTTGAGATATTAGAAGTGACTTGGGATGTTACTGGTGCTAGGGAAAACATTGAGGAATATCTTGACCTAGATGAGAAGGTGGATGAAGAAATACATCTGGTGGGTGAGGATAACAATGTTTCAATTAATATTAAGATAGAAAAACTTGAAAGTAAGGAAGTGTCTATCTGGCCCAATGATATAGAGATTAAGAATAAGTCAGATAACTTAAATGCTGAATTTATTACCAAGGGACCGATTAAGGTTAATATTAAAGGCCCTGCCAGTAAACTTGATGAAATAAACAGGAATACTCTAAAACCTTTTATAAATTTATCAGGGTATTCCTCATCTGGTACATACTTCTTGGACATTCAAACTGAATTATCGGACACTGAAATTTACGATACACCTAAGGTTGTATTAAGTCTTGAAAAAGAACAATAAAAATAAAATATATATAAAAACAATTGCCGATTGAGGAAGAATACTTCTATCAATCGGCTTTTTTTATATGAAATAAATATTTATTTTATTAAAGAAGATGAGTAAAATTTTAAAAAATGGTTGCTAATTAAAATGTTCAGTGTTATAATTAATCACACTATATTTGGATATGTTAATAATTATACATATCATACTTTATAATTAAGGAACATATTATAACATAATAATGAAAAATGAAAGAAAGGATCTGGTTATATGGGACTTGTGTAGACAATAGCACATTGTTTATAGTAAAAAAATACAGTGTGATATATCGACTCCGACGTTAATATAATTTTTTCATGTATTTTTATTAGTCTTAAAATTATATTAATTAGGAGGAATTATTATGAATTTCAAAAAATATCAAAAAAATCCGGTGATTAATTTTCCCGACAGACAATGGCCAAATAAAGAAATAAATGAGGCACCTATTTGGTGTAGTGTAGATTTAAGAGATGGAAACCAGGCACTAATTGAGCCTATGGTGGTAGAAGAAAAGATTGAATTTTTTAATCTCTTGGTTAAGTTGGGATTTAAAGAAATTGAGGTGGGATTTCCTTCTGCATCTCAAATTGAATTTGAATTTTTAAGGCAGTTGGTTGATCGCAAGCTAATTCCTGATGATGTAACTGTTCAGGTTCTTGTACAGTGTAGAGAGCATTTGTTAAAAAGGACCTTTGAGGCCTTGGAGGGGATACCTCGGGCAATAGTTCATATTTACAATTCTGTCTCTGTATTACAGAGGGACGTTGTATTTAATATGAACAAAGAGGAAATTAAGAAGATTGCCATAAAGGGTACAAAGCTTGTGAAAGAATATGCCAAGGATTTTCCCGGGGAAATCATATTGGAATATTCACCGGAGAGTTTTACAGGAACTGAGATAGATTACGCATTGGAAGTATGTAATGCGGTTGTTGATACATGGGGTCCTACTCCTGAGAATAAGATGATTATTAATCTACCTTCCACGGTGGAGATGAACACCCCTAATGTTTACGCGGATCAGATCGAATGGATTAACAGAAATATTAAGAATAGAGACAGTATAATTATAAGTGTCCATCCTCATAATGACCGGGGCACCGGTATTGCAGCTGCTGAGCTGGCACTTTTAGCCGGAGCTGACAGGGTTGAGGGTACCTTATTTGGAAACGGTGAAAGAACCGGTAATGTGGATATTCTTACTATTGCTTATAATATGTTTTCACAAGGTATAGATCCTAAATTGGATTTAACTAATGTTAATGAAATTATAGAAGTATATGAAAGATTAACAAAGATGAAAGTTCATGAAAGGCATCCATATGCCGGCAAGCTGGTATTTACAGCATTTTCCGGATCTCATCAGGATGCAATTAATAAGGGAATGCGGGCCCTTAGAGAAAGGCAAAGTAAGATTTGGGCAGTACCTTATCTTCCTATTGACCCTTCTGATATCGGACGAAGCTATGAACCCATTGTTCGTATCAACAGTCAGTCCGGTAAGGGCGGTGTAGCCTTTATTATGGAAACATATTTTGGATACAAACTTCCTAAGGGTATGCACAAGGAGTTTGCTGATATAATACAGCCTATATCTGAAAAACAAGGAGAAGTTACTCCTGATCAGATTATGGAGGAATTTAAGAAGAATTATATTGATAAGAAAGAACCTCTTCACTTTAGAAGATGTAAGTTTGAGGATATATCTGATAATGATGACGGATGTACCCATGCTATCATCTACTATACTAACCATGGTGTGGAAAAATTCTTTGAAGCTGTAGGTAACGGACCCATTGATGCAGTTCAGAAAGGCTTGCAAAAAGAACTTAATATAAATGTTAAGATTCTTGATTACAACGAGCATGCTCTTAGCGGTGGAGCAGGAGCTAAAGCTGCAGCCTATATACATATGCTGGATTTAAGCAGTAAAAAGGCAACCTTTGGTGTTGGTGTAAGTTCTAATATTACTAGAGCCTCCATTAGGGCTATATTCAGTGCATTAAATCGTTTAGGTGTAAGTGAATAATAAGAGATAAACAGATAGGGATTGGGGTCTTATGATTCCAATCTCTTTTTGATTATTTAAGTGAAAGAAGGAGAAAATAGAGCTAAGTGAATTTGTATAGCAAATGACCTGTCCTTGACTCATTATGAAGCTTAATGCTATAATATTTGTTGTATATTGTCAATAACAAATAATCCCATTACAATTGGAGGAAAGATAATGAAAGTAAGTGTAATCATTCCATTTCATAGGGGGGAAGGATATTTAAGGGATTGTCTTGATAGTTTGGTGGCACAAACCTATGGTAATCTTGAGGTTATTGTTGTCAGTGACCATGCCCCTAAGGAGGATTTGGCATGTGTATCAGAATATGGGGATAAATTAGATGTAAAATTACATCATTTAGATAATAAGACTGGGGTTGCAGCAGCTAGAAACTTAGGGCTAGATGTAGCAACGGGGGACTATGTATATTTTCTAGATAGTGATGACTACTTATATGAGAATACTATTGAACTGCTGGTAGAGGCAGCTCTTGACAGAGATGATGATATCACTTACGGAAAGAAGAAACCTACCTGGTTTCAAAGAAGTGTATATTTTCTTAGGGAACAGGAGGAAAAAGAAAGCAAGGATCAAGAAGAGGAAAGTGATTTAGAAACCCCTTCAGAAGATGAGCAGGAAGATGATGATAACCAGGCTGATAGTGCAGAAGATCCCTCAGATGATAAGGAAAGCACCGAGGAAGGTGAGGAAGAGAAGAGGGATAAGAAATTTAAGAAAATTGAAGAGTCGGAAGAAGAGATTATTAATGAAGAGGAGCTGACAGAAGAAGAGAAACAACTTCGTAGGGAAGCTAGGACAAGACAAGCATATCGTATTTTAGTAAGTAAAAGAAAAGGTGTTAAAAACATTTCTGTTTTAAATATCTTGTTCAAACGAAGCTTTGTAGAAGAAAATAAGCTGCGCTTTCCTGAAGATTTAGTTTATTTGTCGGATGCTCCCTTTCTTATGGAAGCCTTATCAAAAACAGACAGGTATAAAAAGCGTTTTGCAGCTCTTTATGTTAAGCGTAAGCACAATGATGCCATTAATTTTCCGGCCCTATCTCAGATTAAAGACCCTAATCGCTTCAATGAGTTAATTGCTGCATATTACGAAACAAAAAAACGTATAGAATACAATCCTGATTTAATGGATAGGTTTGAGAAAAAATATATCTCATACTATACAAGGGTATACGCTCCTAGATTAAAAAGGAGTGTAAATGATATCTGGCGTGAAGAGAACTTTATTAAGATGAGTCTCCTTGCTAAAGAAATAAACAAAGAAGTTATAAAGGGACTTAAAGGATACAGACGCCGCCTTGTTAAAGCTTTGATTAAACAGGATGTTAACAAATCACTTCGTATAGTTAAGCTTCATTTAGGTATAAAAAAATTAAAAAAGGTTTTAAGAAGTAGAAAGGCTTTAGGCAGAGCCTTATATGTTCATGTGTTTTTAAAGAGACCCATGAAGGAAAACTGGATTCTATTCGAAAGTTTTTTTGGAAAAAGTTATTCGGACAGCCCCAAATATATTTATGAATATATATCCGCTAATGCACCAGGTAAATATAAATGTATTTGGATTATAAATAAAAAAGGAACTAAGATTCCTTTTCGCCATAAGAAGATTAAGCGTTTTAGTTTAAGATATTACTATTATGTTGCAAGAGCTGGCTATATGGTTTTTAACAGCCGTCAGCCTGAGTGGATTGTAAAAAGGGAAGGAAATATATTCTTACAGACCTGGCACGGTACTCCTTTAAAGAAACTGGTATTTGATATAGATGATATCAGTTCTGCTACACCCAGATATAAACAGCAGGTATACAAGCAGTCAAGGGCATGGGATTATCTGATTGCTGCCAATGAATTTAGCTCTAAAACCTTCAAACGTTGTTTTATGTTTGATAATACTATGTTGGAGACCGGGTATCCAAGAAATGATATCCTTCATTCCAAAGACCGTGATCAAATTGCTGCCATTATAAGAAAACGCCTTGGTATCCCCAAGGAAAAGAAAATTATTTTATATGCACCCACATGGAGAGATGATGAGTTTTACGATAAGGGTAAGTATAAATTTAAATTACAGTTAGATTTGGATTTAATGAAAAAGGAATTAGGAGATGAGTATGTATTTTTACTTCGTACCCATTATTTTATAGCAGATTCTCTTGATGTCAGCCATCTAAAAGGATTTGCTTACAATGTGAGCAAGTACGATGATATATCGGAACTTTATTTAATATCTGATATTTTAATAACAGATTACTCATCGGTATTTTTTGATTTTGCCAATTTAAAAAGACCTATGCTATTCTTTACCTATGATTTGGAAAAGTATAGGGATGTCCTTCGTGGTTTTTATATTGATATTGAAAAGGAAGTACCGGGTCCTTTGGTATTTACAAGTGAAGAAGTTGTTGATAGTATAAAAAATATTGATATAATAGAACAAAAGTATAAATCAAGGTATGAAGAATTTTATAATAGATTTTGTGCTTGGGAAGATGGACAGGCTTCCAAAAAAGTGGTAGAATCGGTATTCAAGATATAAAGAAATATTTAGTAAATGGTGGAGATAAATTTGGATAGAGCAATTAAAAACTTCAAGAAATATAGATATCTATTATTTGAACTGACCAAAAAGAATATTAAGCTAAAATATAGACGTTCTTATCTAGGCATATTATGGACACTTTTAGAACCGATTCTGACTACTATTGTTTTGACACTGGTTTTTATAGGCATACGTAAAAAAAATGATGCAACATTTCCTGTCTATATTTTAACAGGAAGACTTTTATACTCCTTCTTTTCCCAGTCGACAAAACAAGCAATGAAATCTATAAGAAGTAATAGTGGTATGATAAAGAAGGTATATGTTCCCAAGTACATTTACCCTTTGTCCAATATTTTGTCATCCTATATTATTTCTATGATTTCAATGATTGTACTATTTGGAGCCATGATTATATTTAAGGTTTATCCCACAGTCTATATTTTTAATGCAATTATACCCTTGTTTTTAATCTTGGTTCTTAGCTTGGGTATGGGATTAATCCTAGCAACCTTGGCGGTTTTTTTCCGTGATATGGAATATCTATGGGATGTTGCCTTAATGATGATTATGTATACTTCAGCTATATTTTATGATGCAAGCTCCGTAGGTGCCCAGTGGATATTTTATTTTAATCCAATCTACCATATAATTATTAATTTTAGAAATTGTATTTATGGTCATAGCTTAGATCCACAGGCATTATTTATTTCTGCAGCTTATAGTTTTGCTTCATTGTTAATCGGTATTCTGTTATTTTATAAGAAACAGGATAAATTCATATTAAATATCTAATTAGAGGGATTTAATTGTAATATTAAATAAATCCCGGTATGGAGGATATTGTGAGTAAAGAGATTTTAAAGGTTGAGAATGTAGGTATGAGATTCAACCTAATGGAAAAGAAAGTTGATAATTTTAAGGAATATGTTATTAAATTTATAAAAAATGAGTTAAGATATCAAGAATTCTGGGCTCTAAAGGATGTTTCCTTTACGGTAAATAAGGGTGATCGTCTAGGTATCCTAGGTTTAAATGGTGCCGGAAAAAGCACACTCTTAAAAATCATAGCCGGGGTTTTAAAAGCCTCTGAAGGTAATTTGACCGTTAAAGGTAAAATTGTACCTTTGTTGGAACTGGGAGCAGGCTTTGATCGTCAATATACCGGAGTGGAAAATATTTATCTATACGGTGCAGTACTGGGATATCCCAAGGAGTTAATAAAAGAAAAGTTTAATGAAATAGTGGAATTTTCTGAGCTGGGTGATTTTATCCATGTACCGGTAAAAAATTATTCATCCGGTATGAAGGCCAGATTGGGCTTTTCCATAGCCACAGTAATGGAGCCTGAAATTCTTATTCTTGATGAAGTTCTGTCTGTGGGAGATGCTAAGTTTAGAAAAAAGAGTGAGAAAAGAATACTAGAAATGTTTGATAAAGGGATTACGGTTTTATTCGTATCCCATTCTATTGAGCAGGTAAGACGAATCTGTAACCGTGCCATTATTTTAGATAAAGGCACTTTAGTAGCCGATGGGCCTGTAGAAGAGATTTGCAAGCTCTATGAAGAAAAGTTTATAGGGTATAAATTGCAATATTAAATGCCGTGCAAAATTTGGTAAATCCATTGCTTACTGGAATAAATTCTATACATCATACCGCCATTTCTATGGCTGACCTATAACCAAACATTCTTCTTGGATATTCATTAATCCATCTCTCTATACTTTTTATTTTTGCTTTACTTACTTTTGATATATCTGTTCCTTTTGGTATAAATCTTCTTATCAGTTTATTAATATTTTCGTTCGTTCCTCTTTCCCAAGAACTATAAGGATGAGCATAATACACTTTCGTCCTGTCCTTGCCTGGCTCTGTTTTTGATTTCTCTATCCCTCTATAGTCCAAAAACTCTGTCCCGTTATCTACTGTTATCGTTTTAAACTTCTCCCTAAATTTCCTTCTATACTTCCTTTCTAATTCATCTATTGCTTTGATTACTGATTCCTGCGTTTTGTCTGGTAGTTTAAGAATTATTTCTTCTCTCGTCTTTCGTTCACTTAATACCAGTAATACTGCTGCGCTATTTTTTCTGCCTACTACACAGTCCATCTCCCAGTGTCCATATTCCTTCCTATCGTTAACTTCTTTCGGCCTTTCCTCTATGCTGCTTCCCTTAAGATTTTTCAGTGCTATCTTCTTAACCCTTTGATATATGCGTTTTTTACCATCCTTTTTCACTGGCAAATATTTATTCGTTAGTCTTAAAAATACATCCCCTCTATCAATGTAGTTATATAGTGTTTTCGTGCAGATACTCGTTTTAAACTTCAGTCCCTTTGCTTTTATTTGTCCAATAACAGCATCAGGAGAATATTTTTCATTTATTATCTTTGATTCTATATACCTCACTAATTCATGGTCATTTCCTATCTTTAACCGTGGACCTTTATTCTTCCCGTTCTCTACATATCTCCTTTGGGCTACATCTGCACAATACTCTTTTCTGTATGTTAAATCACTATTTTGTAAATATATTGTCCCACGGGTTATTTCTCTTTCTATTGTCCTTCTGTGCCTGCCCAACCTCTTTGCTATTTCCGTTACTGTATACTTTTCTTTTAGGTACAACTCTATGGCGTATCTTTCTCTTTCATTTAGGTGTTTGTTTTTTCTTGTTTCTGTGTTATTATTCATATATAACTCATGGTACTCCTTTGCTAATGTTTTTCTTTGGTTATTAAACATTTTACAATGGATTACCATGAGTTTTCTATATATTACGGCATTTTATTTTACAACTTCCCAAAAGTTTATAGGGGCAGAAAAGGCTTCTAGTAAACCCAAAAAGAAGAAAAAGAAAAAGAAGAAGCCTGCCACAGAGGAGAATGCTACAAATACTGAAGCTAAAACTGATACAGCAGCAGAGGATAAAGATAAGATAGTTACAAAGAATGAAACGGAAGAAGAAAAATAGATTAGGGCAGTTGTGCAACTGCACAAAAAACCATAATGAAAAAGAAGGAGGGAAATTCTCTTTACAGGAGAGAATGAAAGAGCAATGAAGAAGGTTATTACTTACGGAACCTATGATCTTTTACATGTAGGCCATATTAATTTATTAAGAAGAGCAAAAGAGCTGGGGGATTATCTTATTGTTGTCTTATCAACAGACGAATTTAATGCCATAAAGAACAAGAAGGCTTATCATAGTTATGAGGATCGTAAGGTAATTCTCGAGTCTATTCGTTATGTGGATGAGGTACTGCCGGAATATAACTGGGAGCAGAAAATACAGGATGTAATAGATAATGATGTAGATATTTTTGTAATGGGGGATGATTGGAAGGGTAAATTTGATTTCCTAAAAGATTATTGCGAGGTAATTTATCTTCCCAGAACAGAAGGCATATCAACAACAAAGATAAAAGAAGATCTTAACAACAAAAAAATGTAATAAAAGAATTACCAAATTGTGATGAAAGGTACGGTATTTGGTATGGGTTTTCTAAAACAGATGGTATTAGCCTGCTATAAGATATTAACAAAAATTTTGCCTATAAATAAGAAAATTATACTTTTTGAAAGTAATTTAGGCAGAAATTATACAGGAAACCCCAAGGCGATTTATGAGGAAATGGTTGCCCGGGGACTGGATAAAAAGTACCGCTGTTATTTTATATTGGAAGATATGCAGACTAAAATACCGGGATCGGCTAAGAAAATTAAAAGAAACCGGTTCCGGTATTTTTATTATTTTGCCAAGGCAGGGGTATGGATAAGTGATTCTAGATTCCCTATGTATATAATTAAGCGAAAAGGCTGTACTTATATACAGACTTGGCATGGTACCCCTTTAAAGAAGCTGGCTCTTGATTTAGAGGCGGTTTTTATGGCCGGAGAGAAAGATATTTCTGATTATAAAAGGAATTTTTATAATAATGCTCAAACTTGGGATTATCTAATTTCACAAAATTCATACTCCACTGAGATTTTTAGAAGAGCATTTGGATTTACAAAAGAAATTCTTGAAATTGGTTATCCCAGAAATGATATTCTTTTTCATAAAAACAATAAAGAAGATATAGAAAAAATAAAAAAAGAATTAGGACTTCCCTTAGACAAAAAAATAATTCTCTATGCTCCTACCTGGAGGGATAATGAATTCCATGGGAACGGAAGGTATAAATTTAACCCCAGGATAGATTTTTCCTTGCTTATGAAGCAGTTGAAGGATGATACTGTAATGATTGTCAAGTATCATTACTTGGTTATGGATCAGATTGATTGGTCACCCTATCAGGGTTTTATTTATACCTATGATATGAGCTATGACATTTCCCTTCTATATCTGGTTTCAGATATGCTGATAACTGATTATTCTTCGGTTATGTTTGATTATAGCATACTAAAAAGACCAATCTTGTTTTACTGTTATGATCTTAATGAATATAAGAACACTTTGAGGGGATTTTATTTTGATTTGATTAATGAGGCTCCGGGACCGGTGGTAGAGACAATGCCTACCTTACTTGAGGCCATTAAGGAATACGATTTTAATCTATATAATGAAAAATATAAAGCTTTTAGTAAAAAATATAACCATGCAGATGATGGAAATGCATCCGGTAAGGTTATAGAACTATTAACAAAAATCGTACCGTATCATAATTAGAAAGCTGAGTATAAAGGATAGTGGATTATGGTTAAGGAAATAGGATATCGTATATTTGCATTTGTTTATTACATATGCAGACTTTTTACAGTGAATAATTTGGCAGGTAATAAAAGATTTTTTTGTGTCATGACCCATGATGACGGAGAAAGCAGTAATGTCAGCCTAGTTATAAGCCGGTTAAAGAAGACTGAACCGGGGTATAAATTTTCTTATATTACCAAGACAGAAGTAGGATCTGTAAGGGGGTTTAAAAATGTAAGAAATCTATTATCCTTTTTCTTAATTAAACCTTATCTGCTGGCCAAATCAAATATAATATTGCTTGATAATGTATTTTTACCTATGGCATATATTAAGGTTAAAAAGAATGTAAAAGTTGTTCAGCTATGGCATGGTACAGGAACAATAAAAAAATTTGGTCAGGACGTTAATACCGGTAAGCTTAAAGAGTTGGAAAAAAAGGCCAATAGAAATATTACTCATTTGATAGTAAATAATACAAGTACAGCAAAACTTTATGCCAAGGTTTTTGGAATTAGCATAGATAAAGTCTATGCCACCGGTCTTCCTAAAACCGATGATATTCTCTATCGCTTATGGAAGAGTGACAAGGAAGGTATAAATATTGATAAGGAAGTTATTTATAAGAAATATAAGCTGTCTAGGGATAAGAAGTTAATCTTATATGCCCCGACTTTTAGGGATGAGAATTTAGGATCTGAGACCATAATAAATCAAGTAGAGAAATTATCAAGGCTGCTGCCCAAAGATTATATCCTAGGACTTCGGCTACATCCTTTTGTAGCAAGGTTAGCAGATGCTAAGGATATTAAAAAGATATGTAATCTTTCACGGGAGAAAGATTTATCATCCCTTATAATGGCTTCTGATATACTAATATCGGATTATTCTTCAATAATATTTGAGTATTGTATTACCGAGAAACCTATGATTTTCTTTGCCTATGATTTGGAGGAATTTTCAAATAAGGGTCGTGGTTTTTATGAGGATTATATTAGCTATGTGCCGGGACCTGTAGCTAAAAGTTGTGAAGAGCTTATAGATATCATAAATAAAAAGGGCTATTCTATAGAAAGAATAAGAAAGTTTAATAAAGAAAACTTCCCTAATCTTGATGGGAAGGCTACTAAGAGAATTGTTGACTTAATCAAATCATAAAATATAAATAAGATAATTAAAAATGGGGCTACGCACTTCTTACTTGTGTGTTAGCCCTTTTAATGATTTATCTTTTGCGAATATCTTCAATATAAGCTGAATATTCCTGTACCTGGTCGGAAGGGGTGTAGTTTTCATCTTCAAAGAGGAACTGATGGAGTCTTATTACATTTTCCTCAAGGTTTATAGGAAAAACATAAGATACACCTCGGTATTCATGGGCATCTTTTTCAAAAGGAAATCCGGTCTGGTCTGCAATATCATAAGAGAGAAAGGATTTCATAAGATTCATAATATCCTTATTGCTCAAATTGGTATAAATCATTGGCATAAATTTTTCTACCATATTATATAATTTGGGTAAGCTTAATTTTTTAGCCTTTTTTAACATCTCCTGAAGTACAATTCTTTGCCGTTCGGTTCGTTTAAAATCTCCACCCCTTGTATATCGGATTCTGGCATAGGCGGTTGCCTGAGTACCGTTTACATTTTGTTTGCCGGCAGCTTCTAATTGGGGGACATTTGTATTATTGATTCGATTTAGCTCCCTTACGTATCCGTTCAGATATTTTAGTTCTGTTTCATCTATATCTAGGGTGATTCCACCTAGATAATCAATTGCTTCTACCACTGCCTGAAAATTAACGGTAACGTATTTTGTAATATTTAAGTCAAAGTTCATGTTAATAGTATTGATAGCTAAACCATAACCTCCATTGGCATAGGCTGCATTGATTTTATTATAGCCCTTGTCAGGAATATAAGCATAGGTATCCCGGTAAATAGAAACCATTTTAACCAGATTGTTTCTTTTATTAATGCTTACAAGAATAATAGTGTCGGAATTACCCCTTTGTAAGGAATTATCCCTGGTATCTAGGCCGAATATAAGGAAGTTATTATATCCATCTAGCTGAATTTCCTCATTATATATTATTTCTTCATCCTGACTGGTATCTCTAGGTATCTTGTTAATTGTCTTATGAAGCTTATTATATCCCCAAACCAATACTACTGTTATTAGTAAGACAATTGCTTCTATAATAAGAAGCCTGGTAAGCCATTTCTTTTTTTTGTCCATCTTTGCTGTCATAAAATAAGCAAACCAACCTTTCATGCCTTTTTAATGGTAACTAGTAAGCATTTTTATTGATAAAACCTTTAAATATTGTTAAAAACATTATTTTAATATCAAAGCCTAAGCTCCAGTTTTCAATATAGTATAAATCATGTTCTATCCGTTTTGTAATTGAGGTATCTCCTCTGTAACCGTTAATTTGTGCCCAGCCGGTAAGTCCCGGAGGAACTTGATGTTTTATCATATATCTTGGTATTACTTCTTTAAATTGCTCAACAAATTGTGGCCGTTCAGGTCTGGGGCCAACTAAGCTCATATCACCTTTTAATATATTAAAAAGTTGTGGCAGCTCGTCTATGCTTGTCCGCCTTATAAATTTTCCGATTCCGGTTACTCTGGGGTCCCCTGCAGTTGTCCAGCCTTTTGCCTCATCTTCTTCAGTCTGGACTTTCATAGATCTAAATTTGTACATTTTAAAGGTTTTGTTGTTTTTTCCCACCCTGACTTGGGAGAATATTATAGGGCCTTTTGAGGTTAATTTAATTAATAGAGCCACAATCAGCATGGGAACTGAAAATACTATTATTCCCGTTAAAGAACCTATAATATCCACAATTCTTTTGGTTATCCAGTTAAAGGTGTTACTAAGAGGTACATTCCTTATATTAATAACCGGAAGTCCATATAAATCTTCTGTATAGGGCTTTGTGGGAAAAAAGCTATAGTAATCAGGTACAAACTTAGTATGAACACCGGATTTTTCACAGGTTGCCACGACTTTTTCTAAAAGCTCATATTCTTTTATACTTAAGGTGATGGCTATTTCGTCCAGTGACATTTTAGTAAGATATTCCTCTAGTTGATCTAGTTTTCCTATTACCGGTACTTTTTTGTATCTAGTATCAATCTCCATGGAGTCATCTAAGATACCATGTATATAGTATCCCCATTGTGGGTTGGCAAATATACGGTCAATATAAGCTTCTGCAGCACGGCTATAGCCAACTAAGATAACATGCTTTAAGTTATAGCCCTTTTTCCGGGCAGTTCTTAAAATATTGGCCACAGTCATTCGGGCAGCTGTGCATATAATAACATTAATTACAGAAAACATACCCAGAAAGTACCTAGATATATGGGTTTCTTCCAGCATATACAAATAGAAGAAATAGAAGGCTAAACCAAAAAAGTTTGAATATGCTATGGGGAAAAATTCAGCCCATCTTTTTTTACCCCTCTTTGGAGTATATAGTTTAGCTTGGTTATATATAATAAGATACAATGGAACAATAAAATATAGACTTTTGGCATATATATTTAAAGGATAGAATGTCCCACTTTCAACACTAAAGATATTCATTTTAGTAAGGAAGCTATAAAATCTTAAATAATATGCAATTAAATAGGAAACTACAATGATTGCAGCATCCATAAATATATGAAGACGATTAAGTGTTTTTTGATTGTCCTTAATCATGTTATAACCCTCCCTCCTTAGGCTATAAAATAAGTTTATTTTAACTTATAATTGGCTTAATTAATATAATACATGATTATTATATTTTCAACAA